>JABDKX010000135.1 GCA_013001975.1 Saprospiraceae bacterium
CTAACGTCCCACTGTTGTCCATCTTCATCTAAAAGGACACCATTTTTATAAGATTTAAATTTATGATCACCAACGGCATAGGCTCTGCAAGCTCCATTCCCTTCTGTTAAGAATAGTATCTTTTGATCACCAATATGGTCCGTATAAAGTCTGTGTTTTTGAAGGTACTTTATTGAGATTGCTAAAGGATTGTTTTTGTAGTCTTTGACGCGAGGAATAAAAACTCTGGCCTTATTATTTAAACGCATATCAATTTTTGGTGTTGGAAACATTAAGGCATCTGTAGCATAATAATTTTTATAGGCTTCTCCTTCTGCGTAATTTCGATCATAACCAGTTTCCAAAGAAAGCACCAAGGTGTTAGGATGTTTCTTTTGCCATTCACCCCAAGTAGTTGTTTCGATTGGCAAGACATCTAATTCAATACCTTTGTCAGTCAAAGGTCCCATAACGGGTTTCCCTTCAATAGTACTCCACAAAGATTGCGTTGCTTTATCATACATGAGTTTATTGGATCGATAAAGAAAACCACTTGTTCCAAGGTCATGTTTTACACCATCAAACTCTGCATTATAAACGATAACTGTCCCACATAATGTGCAATAAACCCCTGCAATTGATTGACCATGTATATCGTCGGTAAAAAACTCATGCCACGCAAGGATGCGTTTTGGATAGGCATATGCTTTTCCGTTTATCAAAAGACCAAAAATAACATTGTCTTTACCTAAATAGTCAGCGTCGGCTGCGGAAAGCATATTAGGAGAACGTAATGGCGGAATGCCGTCCTGAAGCACGCCACCCCAAAGTATTTCATCAATTCTAATTTTTGATTGATGACCTCTTTTAAGAAAATATTTATTAAACGCTGGATCTATAGTACTATATAAGTAGGCTTTAAAATCTGAATAGAAGCCAGCTGCTTTATTCTCATTCTGCCAAACCCATTGAATGGCATCATAATAATTCGTTTTAATTTCAGGAACATTTTGTTTTAGTAGCTTTCCTATTTTTTCTTTTTGCCATTCGACATTACTCAAACGACGGACATCCAACAATGGCGCTACAAAACTGGATGACCAATTATCTTGAATAAATTTAAGAGCTTCTTCTTTTTTCTCATTATTTAATCCAACCAGATTTTTAAATATTGCTAACGTATCAATAGACGATATTGAACTTTCATGCAACTCAAAGTCTGAAAACTTCTTGTAATCAACAGGCAATGTCGTTGCCAATCCTTGGTCAGCCCAATAACCATATTCCCTCATATCAATTTTATTGATGACGTTACCCCTTATATCAAACTTCAAATAATCTCCTAATTTATATAATCTTGAAATAGCCGTTTGTTTCTTAGCTCCTAATGATTGCGTACGGCCACTTCCAAAATTCTGTTGTTCAGCTAATGAAATAGAAACTTGAGTACCAAAAGTATGCGTCTCAATAAGTTCTAAATGATTCACTGTTAAAAAATCAGAAAAGTGTAATTGATAATAACCTGAAGCTTCATCCTTTTTGATTAATTCTTGAACAGACGGAACAGATATTTTATTAAATTTCTTTTTCTTATAACGGTCGATTGATATTTCATAACCCAAATCACTTAGCGCTGTATTATCTTTTGAAGAAATCAAACTGTGTAGAAAGTGAGGTAAGCTATTTTGATAACTTTTCTCTCTTTGCTTTATGTGCTTACTATCCTGTGCATTTTCTTTATCAATAAATTGTCCTTTACCCTTATAATATTTTGATCCGTCTGGCTCAATAATTAAAGATTCCAGCCAAAAGAGGATATCATAACCAAGATAATTGTTGTCAATTTTTAATACATCAATTGCATTTACCGTCAATGTATCTTTATGTTTATTAAAACGCAGTACCTCAGGATTTAATATTTCACATTTGGTTGCCGGCGTTCCAATCCCAAACAAAGCTTCTTTAAATTTTTCATAATTCTTCTTCCACTTACGGCTTCGCTTAGCAGTTACCTGAATTGCATTAATATCAACACCGTTGCTTTTCATAGTAAGCACAGCATTGTCTGTTAAAAGTGGATAATGTTTCGGATCAACAACAAGTGTCCCGTATGAAATATGTGAAATTATAAAATTTTGATTTTCGCGAGGTGATACGTTTATTTCACAGAATCCTTCATCATTGCTTATATCACCTACACTGGAATCATTTACAAAAACATGCGCACCAGAAATGGGTTCTTCTGTTTCCTCATCAATAAGAAAAAAACGCAAATTGATTTGCTGACTCAGCCCAGATTGAATATATGATAAAAAGAAAACCAGATAAAGATATTTACGCCACATATTTCAAAATTAGCATATAAATATAAATCTCAAATTAACTTAGAATAATTTGTCATCTTAAAGACCC
>JABDKX010000164.1 GCA_013001975.1 Saprospiraceae bacterium
AATTTTTAGTTGAATAAGCCAAGTAAAAAAGCAAATATTTCATCATTATTTTTAAGAACGTGTTTGAAAATATTTTAAAACATTGATAATCAACATTTTAAATATTTCTACAATTTACTCTGAAAAAGGAAGATTAATCTATTTTCTTAGGAATCCACTTCACCTCATCAGCTTGCAAATCATGAGACAATTTTCGTGCCAACACAAAAAGATAGTCAGAAAGTCGGTTGAGATAGGTCAAAGTTTCAATTTGGAAAGGCTCAAGGTCATACAATGCAGAAGCCAATCGCTCAGCCCTTCTGCATACGCACCGTGCTATGTGACAGAATGACACGGTTTGATGACCACCAGGAAGAATAAAGTTGGTCATAGGAGGTAGTTCAGCATTCATTGCATCTATCTCTTGTTCGAGTATGTGAATATCATCTTCAGAAACCTTTGGAATATTCAAGCGCTCTTTTCCACTTTTTAAAATGGCTTTCTCAGGATCGGTGGCTAAAATAGCACCAACAGTAAATAATTTATCCTGAATGGCAATGAGAACCGATTTGTAATGGGCATCAATGTTTTGATCCCTAACCAATCCTAAATGGGAATTGAGTTCATCCACAGTGCCATAACTTTCTATCCTTATATGATGTTTCGGTACGCGAGTACCACCAAAAAGTGCAGTGGTCCCTTTATCTCCAGTTTTGGTATAGATCTTCATTTAGTCTTTGCTTGTTTTCTTTTTTTCGAAATATTGATCTCTGAAATTTCGTCGACGACGTTTTCTTGTTTGTACCTGATTGCGTTTTGCATTTAAAATGATAATGACAAATAACACAATTATGATGATGATATAAGGTACTAATTCTTTCATAGTCATTATGAATAATTCCAATTGCAAGATACAATTTTATGAGTTTAAAGTCGAATAATAAAATGTTCTTTAACCTGTTCTCTTCTGAAGAAAACGATACCCCAAAAGAAGGTATCTATACTCACGGTCACTTGTGGATGAGCAACGATCGTGTTCCAGGCTTCGGTCATGCCTTTTGACCAATAGATATCATCAAAGATCATAATGGAATCATTATGCGTTTTTTCTAAAAGCGTTTCAAAATATTCTAAAGTGGCTTCTTTTTGATGATTACCATCAATATACATCAGGTCGAATGTTTCCTGTGACAACTTATTCAGGCCCTGAGAAAATTCGGTATTAATAACCGTTGCATTTTGTATACCATTTGCCTTTAAATTATCAGATGCAAATATTGTGATATTCGGACAGCCTTCCAAAGAAGTTATTGAAGCCTCTGGTTGCGCAAGTCCCATAGCATGAGTCGCAATTCCTAAAGAGGTTCCTAATTCGAGAATAGATTCCATCTTGAAATACTGAACAAAGCGATAAAGTAATTTTGTTCTGCTAAGAGTGCTTCCCGCATTTTTAGCCATATGAGCGATCACCCGTTTTTTGGTTTTCATCATATGAGAACCAACACCCAGATCGGTGACTTCAATACTGTCTTTATTTGAAAGCAATTCTTTTCGATATTGTCGTAACTTTGAGTAGTCATTATAATTTGACTTGTCATAAAAACAGTCGGTAACCAGTTTAAATACAAAAGGAGAATGAACGCCGTGTTGATTTTTAGAACGCCACCAAAATTTGAGATATGACCAAAGGAGTTTAAGCATCATTCAAGTTTTTCAAGAAGTTCAAGCCATCGTGATTCTTTGGTCTCAATAGCTTCAATAATGGCTTTCAACTGCAACGAGAGATCGTTTATTTCATCAGTATTCAATTCTTCTGAAGCGAACTTCGTTTCGATCTCCTTTTTATCATGGGTTAATGATTTGATCTTAGATTCTAAGGATTTCAATTCCTTTTGCTCATTATAAGACAATTTGATGTCGCTGCTGGTCTTCCAGTTTTTTTTAACCTTGGGCTCCTGAGACATTTTTTCAGATGGCTGACTATCTTCGTAATTTCTATAATCAGAATAATTACCAGGAAAGTCTTCTATCAAACCATCTCCTTTAAAAACGAATACATGATCGACGATCTTATCCATAAAATACCGATCATGAGTCACGACGATGATACAACCTGGAAAATCCAATAAGAAATTTTCAAGGACGTTCAAGGTAACAATATCAAGATCATTGGTAGGCTCATCTAGGATTAAAAAGTTGGGATTTTGAATTAAAACTGTACATAAATAAAGTCGTTTGCGTTCTCCACCACTTAATTTTTCTACAAAATCGTATTGTTTTTTTCTATCGAATAAGAAACGTTCAAGTAATTGTTGTGCACTGATCTGTCGGCCTTTCTTTAGTGGAATATAATCACCAAAATCCCGAACCACATCAATCACTTTTTGATCAGGTTTTGGGGTGATTCCATCCTGTGTATAGTATCCAAATTTTACAGTTTCACCAGTAATGATCTTGCCACCATCTGGTTTGATGTCGCCAGTTAAAAGATTAAGGAAGGTTGTTTTTCCCGTACCGTTTTTACCAATAATGCCAATGCGTTCTCCACGTTTGAAGACATAGTCAAATTTATTAAGTATGATCCTATCATCAAATGCTTTACTGACATTATGAAGCTCGATGATCTTACTGCCAAGACGCTCCATATTGATCTCAAGTTGAACCTCATGGTCTTTTCTGCGTTGATGCGCTCTCGCCTTGATGTCATGAAAATCATCGATTCTGGATTTCGATTTTGTAGTACGCGCTTTGGGTTGCCTGCGCATCCAATCGAGCTCTTTTTTAAATAGTTGTTTGGCTTTGTTGGTCTCAACAGCTTCTTGTTCGATACGTGCCTCTTTTTTTTCGAGATAATAGGAATAGTTGCCTTTGTAATTGTAGATCTTCCCTTCATCAAGTTCAATGATCTCATCACAAACACGTTCTAAAAAATAGCGGTCATGAGTCACCATAAATAAGGTGATATTCTCTTTCATAAAGAACTGTTCAAGCCATTCAATCATTTCAAGATCCAAATGATTTGTTGGCTCATCCAGAATAAGAAGATCAGGTTTATTGATAAGTACATTGGCTAACGCCAATCTTTTCTTTTGCCCACCTGAAAGAGTATTAACCTTTTGTTTCAGATCTTCAAGCTTCAATTTGAAGAGAATTTGCGTGTAATGCGTTTGGAAATCCCAGGCACTATGGCGATCCATATTGTCAAATGCTTTCTGATAGGCATCCTGATCATCTGGATTCTGAAGCGATGCATTATAGGTGTCAATGATATCGAGAATAGGATTATCGGAAGCAAAGATGGTCTCCTCAATTGTGAGTTTAGGATCGAGATCAGGCTCCTGTTCTAAAACGGCCATTTTAATGTTCTTTCTAAAAATGATCTGACCAGTATCAGGTTCATCTTTTCCTGATAACATATTTAAAATAGAAGTTTTACCAGTACCATTCTTAGCAACAAAGGCAATTTTTTGATCCTTATGTATGCTAAAAGACAGATCTTCAAATAGCGTTAATTCGCCATAAGATTTAGAAATATTTTCGACGGTTAGGTAGTTCAAAACTTCTTTTTTGCAAATAACGTATAATTCCTCAAAAATTAAGTTATAAGTTTTATTATTCCTGTTGATTGATTATATTTCAAAACTGAAAAAAAATAGAGAGAAACCACTTTTTTTATCATTTCGTCGTTAGATTATTATTACTAAAAAAAATATGTAGTTTTGTGAAATATCAAAAATCCTCAATATGAAGGGAAGATTTCTAATTATTTTATGCGTTGTTGGGATGTTAGCTACTTCATGTATTCCACTTAAGGATACGGTGTATTTGCAAGAAAAGGGAACGCTGGTTGATACAACCCAGATTCTTGTAGAAGTACAGAAGCCATACAGAGTACAAATTAATGATATACTTAGTATCCGCGTTAAATCGTTAGATCAAAATAACGTACAAATATTAAACCCAATTGGGGATGGTAATTTAAATGCTGGTAGTTCTGAACGTGCTTATTTTGATGGTTTTACAGTAGACTTGCATGGTAATATTCGAGTGCCAACCTTAGGCTATATAAATGTGCTTGGTTATACTACTGAAGAAATACAGAAAATGATCGAAGATAAATTACTTGCTGAACAGTTTAAAGAAACTGCGAATATTTTTGTTACTGTTAAATTATCTGGATTGCGTTATACTGCTAGTGGAGAAATAAATAGTCCAGGAACGAATACAGTATTTCAGGAACGCTTGAACATATTTGAAGCTATCGCCAATTCTGGAGAAATTACCGAGGTTGGTAACCGAAAGGACGTTTTAATTATAAGGCAATATCCTCAAGGTCAAAAAATTCATCATCTGGATTTAACTGATATTGCCATTATGAAATCCCCGTATTATTATGTTCAGCCAAATGATATGATCTACGTAAAACCCTTAAAACAAAAAACAATTGGAACCGGAAAAACATTTATGGAAAGTCTTGGTGGTATTGCTACAATACTATCATTAATTACAACGACAATAGTTTTATTTACAAGATTATAATTTATGGATATTAACGGCAAAGATAAAATGGATGATTTAGAATCAGGACGTCTTAGTTTTGATTTTAGAGGGTTTTTGTTTAAAGCTTTGATTTTATGGAAACTTATCCTATTATGCATAGGTTTTGCCTTGGTGATAGCCTATCTCATTAATGTCAGAAAACAAAATATATATCGTTTAGATTCATTGATATCTGTTGAAAATGATCAAAATCCGTTTTTTACAGCAAATACAAGCATTTCATTTAATTGGGGTGGTGTTTCAGGAAAGGTGGGTAAAATAATAACAACCGTTAAAACAAGGACCCACAATCAATTGGTTGTAGATTCTCTACAATTTTACATGCAGTATTTGGTGGAAGGTAAATATCGAAAAGTTGATGTTTATAAAGATACTCCATTTCGTTTTGAGCTTGACAAATCGGGACCTCAAATTTTAAATCGCCCAGTTGGAATTAGATATGTTAATGATTCAATTTTTGAAGTATTTACAAATTTTGAATCCAATGTTGCTTCAGGACAAGTATATAGTGATAAATCTAGGAGGAGAATATCTGTACCTACTGGAAGTTTTACAAAAAGATTGAAGTATGGTGACCCTTTTACTTTACCCTTTTTAAAAGGAACTATGCATTTAAGATCATCAAGAAAAGTAATTCCAGGCACTGAGATTTACCTCAATTTTTCAAATTTTGATCGTGTTGTCAATCGTTATAAAGGTGCGGTCAAAATAGCACCTTTTTCTGGAGCCTCATCGGCAGTTTTGAGAATGCAACTTTCAGGGACCAATAAGGCGAAGATTGTTGATTATTTAAATGCTACTGCCAGTATTTTAAGTAAAACCGAATTAAAGAGTAAAAATTTATATGCTACCAATACCATAAAATTTATTGACAGCAGTCTTTCAGCAGTTGATCGGAGTTTAAAGGATCTTAATGATGAAATGAATGATTTTAGAAAGCTCAATAAAGTGTTTAATGTTGGAGAGGAAATCACTCAAATTTCCGCGGAGTTACGTCGCTTGGATCTAGCCAAAGAAAATGAAAAATCAAAGTTAGATTACCTTAATAATCTCGAATCTTATCTCAACACTAAAAATGACTACACGAATATTGCGGCTCCAACTTCTGTAGGAATTGATGAAGGCAATATTTTATCTGGTGTTTCTAAGATTATTGGCTTGTCTATTGAAAGACAAAATCTTGAATATACTGCACAAGAGGGTAATATTTTATTTAAGGATCTTGATCGTCAAATCGAATCAGAAAAGCAAGTGTTGTTGGAAACAATTAATTCAACGAAACAAACCATAGGAATTCGATTATCTACAATTAATAGAAACATTGCAAGTCTAGAAGGAGAATTGAGTAACCTGCCGGAGGAAGAACAGGAGTACTTGAAAATTCAGCGTAAACTAAGTATTAGTCAAGAAGCGTACAATGTATATATAGCTAAACGAAGTGAAGCCGCGATAGTAAAAGCTGCAAACATTTCTGATATTACTGTAATTGATGCCGCGAAAGATATTGGAGGTGGACTTATTGGACCCAACAAAACCTTAAATTATATGATGGCATTGATGGTTGGTTTTTTTGTGCCAATGTTCTTTATTTTTGTCATCTTTCTCCTGGATCAGACAATACATGGATCTGATGAGATAGTCCAGCTATCTCGAATTCCTTTATTGGGATTGGTGGGAAAATACAAATATCGGAATAATCTCGTTGTATTTGAAAAGCCGAAAGCGGCAGTGTCAGAATCCTTTAGGGCCATCCGTTCGAGTTTGCAGTTCATCTATAAGAAACAAGAAATTGCTGGTGGTCAAACACTGATGATCACTTCATCGGTGAGTGGAGAAGGAAAGACATTTTGCTCTATAAATATTGCTACCGTTTATGCCTTATCTGGCAAGAAGACCATTTTATTAGGATTAGATCTACGTAAGCCTAAAATTTTTGGCGATTTTGATATTACCAATGATATTGGGGTAGTCAATTACATGATCAATGATAATACCTTGGAAGAAGTCACTTTTGAAACACATATTGAGAATTTAAGTATTGTTCCTTCTGGTCCAATTCCTCCAAATCCTTCTGAATTGTTGATGAGTGAAAGAATGAGCGAATTGATAACAAGGTTAAGAGGTGAATATGATATGATCGTACTAGATACACCGCCTTTAGGATTGGTTACAGACGCCCTAGAATTATCACAATATGCCGACGCAACTATCTTTGTTATTCGGTTGGATTATACAAAGAAAGGCATGTTGCAATTGATCAATGCGAAATATAATGCAGGAGAAGTTAAGAATATAAGTTTTGTACTTAATTTTTATAAGCATAAAACCAATCATAATTATGGTTATGGCTATGGCTATGGCTATGGTTATGGCTATGGTTATGGCTACGGAACCTATGGGAATGCCTATCATGACGATGGTAAAGGACCTTCAGTATTGAAGCGCATTAAAAAATATTTAGGTTTCAAAAATTAATCAACTAATTTTGATCTCTAACTTTCAACTTAAGGTTAAACGCGCATTCGACATCATTTTAGGTGTTTTATTATTCCCCATATTAATATTTCCAATTCTTGTTTTAATCTTGGTGGCATCTATTGATACTAAAGAGTCGGGCTTGTTTAGCCAAATTCGAGTCGGTCAAAAAGGAAAATTATTTAAAATCTATAAGATTCGAACTTTAAAAGGTTCTGATCATGCTTTGGAAGAAGTAGAATTAAGTGCAACTTCCTTTGGCACATTTTTAAGACGAAGTAAATTAGATGAACTACCACAACTGTTTAATGTGATCAAAGGCGACATGAGCTTTGTTGGCCCGAGACCTGACGTTCAAGGATTTGCAGATGAACTCAAAGGTGAAGATCGCGTGATATTAAAAGTGAAACCAGGTATTACAGGTCCTGCCACAATTAAATATAAAAATGAGGAGGAAATATTGGCCTTACAGGATAACCAAGAACTTTACAATAGAACGAAAATATGGCCAGATAAGGTGGAAATAAATAAAAACTACGTTGAGAATTGGAGTT
>JABDKX010000191.1 GCA_013001975.1 Saprospiraceae bacterium
GGCAGCTTGGTGTGGACCATGCAAACGAATGGAAAAAGAAGTATTTGGCGATTCCATAACTGCTAAGTTTTCGTGGAATTATGTAACTTATGATTTGTATGCATTGGCATTATATAATTCAGAAGAAGAAAAGGAGGCTGTGCATTACATCACAAAAGCTAACGCTTTGGCTGTAGATGAAGGCATAAAATATATTCCTGCCGTTCAACGATTAAAAAACTAAAAATTATAAATATGGCTATCAATCAAAGTTACTTAGATTACATTACAGATCAACTCTCTGTATTTGGCAATTTCGAAACAAAAAAAATGTTTGGCGGTATCGGTTTTTTTCGTGAAGGAAAAATGTTTGCCATGATTGGAGGTGACACATTTAGATTAAAAGTTGATGATGATAACAAACAAGATTATATTGATAATGGCATGAAACCATATGTATCAAAAGGTAAGAAAAAAGGAATGCCTTATTGGGAAGTGCCAACTTCAGTTATTGAAGATAAAAAAGCATTATCAGAATGGGCCAGCAAATCATATGCTGCCGCTGTAAAAGCGAAAAAGTAATCTAAAACTTATTCTTCCACATCATACTCTCAACCGGCTTTTCAGTACGTTGATTGTATTTGGCATTGGCTTTTTTATTGTAATAGTTTTCAATTTCACCATCAACCGCAAAATATATTAACTGACCTATTGGCATGCTGGCATACACGCGAACAGGATGCACACAACTGATTTCCAAAGTCCATGTATTGCAAAATCCTACATCCCCTTTTCCAGCAGTGGCATGAATATCGATTCCCAGTCGCCCTACTGATGATTTTCCTTCTAAAAACGGTACTGAAGCATGTGTCTCTGTGTATTCCTCAGTAACACCCAAGTATAAAGTTCCAGGCTGCAAAACAAAGCCTTCTTCTGGAATGATGATTTCCTTAATCGGGTTATGTTTTCTTGCATCTAATACCGCTTCCGTATAAACTGCAAGGTATTTTCCCAAATGGACATCATACGAATTAGTCCCCAAACACTTACGATCAAAAGGATTTATAACAATTTCTCCTTTTTCTATACTCTCAAGTATCTGTACATCAGTTAGAATCATATCTTTACTTTTGAAAGCACAAATGTAATCTTTTTTATGCCTTTGATATTCAATAAAATATTTGATCATGATAATACTCAAATTGCGGTTTGGGAAAACAATGAACATGATGATTTTTATATAAATGCATTAAACGTTTGTGATAAAGATCTAGAAGAAATAATGTCCTATCGCGAACACAGAAGGAAAGAATGGCTTTGCAGCAGATATATTATTAATTTGATTTGTGAATCAACCACTCCTTTAACTATTTTAAAAGACGAATATGGCAAACCATTTATAAAAGATTCAAACTTAAATATCTCCATTAGTCATTCGAATAATAGAGCAGCCGTTATTATTTCAGACAAATTAGTAGGGATTGATATTCAAAAACAAGAAGAGAAAATTGACCGCATTTTTCATAAATTTATATCTGAAGAAGAGCAATCAAAAATTGAAACACAACACACTAAGTCAAGTTACCATATATTTTGGGGTGCCAAAGAAGCTATGTATAAAGGATGGGGAAAAAAAGAATTAGACTTTAAAACACATATGCATGTCTATCCGTTTTCTTGTTATCAAAATAATCTCGAATTAAAAGGTTGGGTACGCAAAGAAAACATTATACAAGAATATGATTTATTTACTGATATCCTTGAAGACTATTACTTAGTATTTGCCGTTCTAAATAAGGCCAGTCAACCCGATAAAAATTAAACCATCAAAATGAAAAAACTTTTAACGATAAATATTATTCTATTTTCTTTGATACTCATAGCTTGTAATTCCCAGTCCAAACAAGTCGAATCAAAAGAAGTTAATGACAAAAAAGAAGTTAGTGACAAAGAAGAAGTTGAAATCCCTGAATCTTTCGTCAACTTCTATGAACAATTTCATTTGGATTCCGCTTTTCAAATGCGACATATCGCATTTCCAGTTGATGGAAAATCGGCAACTGAAAAATGGGAAAGAGAGACCTGGAGATTGCATCGTCCATTTGATAGCCAAAATGGCAACTACATCAGATCATTTGAAAATATTGGCGGTATAATTTTCGAAACAATAGTCGAAAAAACAGGAGCTTATAAAATTGACCGCAGATATATTCCAACAAATGACACCTACAATTTAACTTATTACAGTGCACAAAGTCAGATGAAAGGTTGGGATCCTTCGAATAATTAATGCTGCTTGAGCATTCCGTCTATTTTCTGAATCAAGCTCTCAGCTTTCATATATCCACTTGCCACCATTTGTATATGATCACCTTGCTTGAGTAAAATAGTTGGAAAACCGCTTACCCCCATTTCTGCCGTTAATTTAAAATCCTCTTTTACTTTTTCCTTCATCTCTTCTGATTGAAAACGCTGAGAAAATTTTTCTTTATCAATGCCTACTTTTTCTAATGCTTCGTCATAAGATTCAAGTTTGTGCATATTCTTATTATCGTAGTAAAAGTCTTTTTGAATCTCATTAAAAAAAGAAAGTGTTTTACTCTCATCCATTGAACGAACAGTAACTACAGCTCTGCACGGCGGTTCAGTATCATATGTAATGCTTTGGTTTTCTAAAATAGAATAATTAAAAGGTTGATTACTGGCTTCGTGAACATGTTGCCAATGTCCTTTCAAAAAATCTTTTAACTCGAACATCGTTTGTTGATTGTAAGGACGCAATCCCCCTAGAACAATGTCAAAATCCACACGTCCTTGATAATACATTTTCAACTCTGATAATTCAGGTGCAATGCCATAACACCACGAACACATGGGGTCTCCAATATATATAATAGAAGGAACTGGTTTCTCATTCATATTCAAACAAGCTAGTATGAAGGAAATATAAGCAAGTATCATTGACAATTATATATATCTATTAACGACAAGAGTAGCATTTAGTTTGTATTCTAATAAAAAAAGCCAATGCCTTAAGAATGTTAAATTTATGTTATTGGACTTTATAAATAGCAAACCATTTTTTTAAATTTGCGCATTAATAATAGCACAACTCTAAATCACTGCTTAATAAATAATTTATAAATCAACCTATGTTGAGGTTGCACAAACAGTTAGGCGTATGAATATTAAAATTGAAAATTTAACGAAAAAATACGGCGTACAAAAAGCTGTAGACGATATTTCGTTTGAAGTAAAGACTGGAGAAATTCTTGGTTTTCTAGGCCCCAATGGTGCTGGCAAGTCAACGACAATGAAAATGATCACCCATTATCTCAATATCGATGAAGGGGATGTTATCATTGATGGGCAATCTATCAAGGTCAATGAAATGAAAAAACATATCGGCTACCTTCCGGAACATAATCCATTGTACGAAGAAATGCCAGTTATGGACTATTTGAAATTTGCTGCTGAACTGCAAGGCGTTGACAAATCAAAAGTAGATGATCGCATAAAAGAGATGATTGTGATGTGTGGCCTTGATGTAGAAAAACACAAAAAGATTTCAGAATTATCAAAAGGATATAGACAAAGAGTTGGTCTCGCTCAAGCTATGATCCATGATCCTGATATTTTAATTTTAGATGAACCAACTACAGGCTTGGATCCAAATCAAATTGTTGAAATTAGAGAACTGATCAAAACTTTGGGAAGCTCAAAAACAGTTATTCTTTCTACGCATATCTTACCAGAAGTTGAAGCAACTTGCGATAGAATTATGATTATCAATAAAGGTAAAATAGTAGCAGATGGCACAGCCGAAACCTTACGAAAAACAGCACAAGGAAGTCAAGTTTTAAAAGTAAAAATCTTAGGACCAGACAACGATGCTGTTCTTGAAGCACTCAACAACTTGTCTTCTGTTCAAAATGCAGAATTTATAAATACAGAAGAAGGTCGGTTTGAAATTCAAAGCCAAATCGATATGCAATCCAATGAAGACATTTTCAGATTATGTGCCAAAAACAATTGGGTACTTACTGAAATGATTCCATTTGAAACCAAACTTGAAGACATTTTTAGAAACCTTACGGTTAATTAAAAAACAGAAAAACATGAACCCTACTTGGATAATTGCCAAACGAGAATTAGCATCTTTTTTCAACTCTCTGGTGGCATATATATTATTAATTGCTTTCCTCGGCTTTACAGGATTTTTTACTTGGCTTAGTGGAAATGGAGACGTTTTCTTTCGGAAGCAAGCAGACTTAAAAGTATTTTTTAGCATTGCTAATTTGACATTGTTCTTTTTCATTCCTGCTATAACCATGAGATTATTAGCAGAAGAAAAAAAATCAGGTACAATGGAATTGCTTTTGACAAAAGATGTCAGCAATAGACAAATGGTCTTAGGAAAGTTTTTATCAGCATTCCTTATGGTGGCTATTGCCTTACTATTTACAATTCCATATTATATCACAGTGAGCACATTAGGCAATTTTGATCATGGCGCGACCATAAGCGGCTACCTAGGATTATTATTGTTAAGTGCCGCTTATATCGGTGTCGGCCTATTTGCCAGCAGCATTACCAACAACCAAATAGTTGCTTTTTTATTAGCACTTTTATTAGGTGTCATGTTTCAATTTCTATTTGGTATCATTGCAAGCAGCAGCAGTGGTTGGGTAGCTGAACTTTTCAACACGCTCAGTTTGAATAATCATTTTGACAGCATCTCACGAGGGGTAATTGATTCCAAGGATATCATATACTTCCTTTCGGTTGCTTTCCTAGGTATTTTCCTATCCGAATATGTTATTGGAAAACGTAAATAATTAGTTATTAAAATTATAAGACAATGAAACAAAGTACAATTTCAATTTTACTCGTAGTTGGCATTATTATTTTGATTAACTTTTTATCAAACGAACTATTTTTCAGAATAGATACAACTGCCGATAAAACCTACACATTAAGTAAGGCTACCAAAAATGTGTTGGAAAATTTGGAAGAACCTATTACGGTCACTTCTTATTTTACAGCAGATTTGCCGCCTCAGTATGCTAAAAATCAAACTGATTTTAAAGACTTATTAAAAGAGTATAACAGGCGATCTGGAGGTCTCCTAAATTTTGAATTCTTAGATCCCAACACTGATCCACAAAAGGAACAAGAAGCTGCTCAAAATGGTATTCAACCATTACTAATCAATGTGAGGGAGAAAGATGAGGTAACACAAAAAAGGGCTTTTATGGGCGCTATCTTAAAAGCTGGGGAAGCACAGGAAATTTTGCCTTTTATTCAACCAGAAGGACCGATGGAATATCAGCTAACAACAGCTGTAAAAAAGCTAGCAGTGGTTGACAAACCATCGATAGGAATGATTGCTGGTCATGGTGAATTGAAAGCGCAAGACCTTCAAGAAGTTTATAAGGAGCTATCTATTTTATATGATGTTGAAACTGTTGATTTAAATACAACAAGTGAAATTCCATTAAGGATGAAAACGGTTTTAATGGTAAAGCCTGTCGATTCCATTCCTGATCAACACTTTGCCATATTGGATAACTATTTAGCTGGAGGTGGAAATATTTGTTTGGCTGTCAATAACGTTGAAGGTGATTTTCAAACACAGCAAGGGACAGCATCAAATAATCAAGTCGACAAGTGGTTAGCAACGAAAGGCATCATATTAAATAAAGATTTTGTTTTGGATGCAAAGTGCAGCACTATTGGTGTGACTCAAAAGCAAGGATTCTTTTCATTTCAATCACAAGTTCAATTTCCATATTTTCCTGCAGTATCAGCATTTCCTGATCATCCGATTACCCAAGGTATTGACCAAATTGCTTTTCCTTTTGCAAGTTCGATTAACAATTCAGGAACGAATACGATGACACCCATTGTCACAAGTTCACCAAATTCGGTTTCTCAATCTCCACCACTTAGATTTGACATTCAAAAGAAGTGGAGACAATCTGATTTTCCTGATGGTGCCAAAACATTGGCTGCAATATTTGAAGGTGATCTTGCGGGTACTGGAGCTTCTGGAAAGTTAATTCTGTTTGGTGATGCAGATTTTCCTGTTTCGCAAGGAAGAAACAGCAGATCTAATTCTGACAATTTTAGTTTACTTGTAAACAGTGTAGATTTTCTTTCTGATGATACAGGTTTGATTGATTTGAGAACCAAAGGTGTTTCGTCAAGACCTATCAAAGAAATTGAAGAATCAAAAGTGGCTTTATTGAAGTGGGGTAACTTTCTTATTCCCATTCTTTTAGTATTGGCACTAGGATTATTTAAAAGCCAACAAAACAGAAATAAACGCATTAAAAGAATGACTACTAAATATGTTTAAATAACAGTTGACATGAAATTTAATAATAAAATTCTAGGCATTATTTTTATCGGTTTGCTTGCTTTATATTTTATAAAAAAAGTTGTCAGTAAACCTGAAGTGAGAAGTTTCAAAGAAGTATTGGTAAGTGTTGACACGGCTTCTGTAAATAAATTGATTTACTATCCGAAAGGAGGCAGTCCTGTCATAACTTTACAAAGAAATGGTTCCAATTGGACTGCGAACAATGGAACAAAAACGGTCGATGCAGTATCTGGAATTATCCAAAGTATGTTGGCACCAACAACTGAAATCAAACCGTTGCAATTGATTTCTAAAAGTAAAGAAAAATGGGCTGATTATGAGGTAGATGATGCGTCTGGTAAGAAGGTAGAATTATATAATGGTGACAAACTATTGAGTTCTTTTTATGTCGGTCGATTTAATTTTAATCAAAATACAAAAACAGCAAAAACATATATGCGGCTATCAGGTGAAGATGATATTTATATTATTGATGGTTTTTTAAGTATGACTTATGAAAAACAATTCGATGACTTTAGAAATAAGAACTTATTTAATGGTCTTAATTCTGAAAATATTACTGGTCTCAAAATTTCTGGAGATGTTAATATTGGATTAGGCAAAGATATTAGTGGCCAATGGATTGATGATGAGGGTCTCACAAAAGATTCTTTGTCAGTTGCTCGCTATATTCAGTCATTATCCAATGCAAGAGGATCTGAAATAATTGATGATTATTCACCCCACAATAATTTGATTTCACAAATCAATATTTCAACTAAAGACAATATTAATAATCAAAACATTGATATTTATAAAGAAGGTGATAATTCATTTATAATGAAAAGCAGTTCTAATGATGTGTTTTTCAAAACAGATTCATCAGGCATATTTAAAAGCCTCTATTTAGACTTAAAAGAACTCTTGTAATTCAGCTTCACATCTGAACTATTGAAAATTAAACCTATTTTAATTTAGTACGTAGTAATAGTACATATTACTGGGTATTCCCTTTATTTCGAGAAATGCGTATTTTTGCGCTCTCATTAACAAAACATAAGCAATATGGCATTTGATATAGACATGATTACAAAGCATTATGAGACGCTTGCTGCAAGAGTAGATGCGGCGAAGGCTCATTTAAGTAGGCCTCTTACCTTATCAGAGAAAATTCTTTATTCTCATTTGCACGAAGATTCTCCGATACAAGATTTTGAAAGAGGAAAAAATTATGTCTTTTTCGCTCCTGATCGTGTGGCGATGCAAGATGCAACTGCCCAAATGGCGCTATTACAGTTTATGATGGCTGGTAAGAAAAAAGTGGCGGTGCCTTCTACAGTGCATTGTGATCACTTAATCCAAGCAAAAGTTGGTGCCGGAGAAGATTTAAAAATAGCAAATGATGTCAATTCTGAAGTATTTGGTTTTCTAGAATCTGTTTCAGATAAATTTGGTTGTGGTTTTTGGAAACCAGGAGCTGGTATTATTCACCAAGTGGTTTTAGAAAATTATGCTTTCCCAGGCGGCATGATGATCGGTACAGATTCACATACACCAAATGCTGGTGGATTAGGTATGGTTGCTATTGGCGTTGGAGGTGCAGATGCTGTTGATGTTATGGCAGGCATGGGTTGGGAATTAAAAATGCCAAAACTAATTGGTGTTAAGTTGACTGGAAAATTGTCAGGTTGGTCTACTCCTAAAGATGTTATTCTAAAGGTGGCTGGTATCTTAACTGCTAAAGGTGGAACTGGCGCAATTGTAGAATATTTTGGACCAGGGGCTATCAGTATGTCATGTACAGGAAAAGGTACAATCTGTAATATGGGTGCCGAAATCGGAGCGACAACTTCTACATTTGGTTACGACGATTCAATGGACAGATATCTAAGAGCGACAGGAAGAGCAGATATTGCTGATATGGCAAATGGCGTCAAAGAATATCTTACAGGAGATTCGGAATGTTATGCTGATCCTGATAAATATTTCGATCAAGTTATTGAGATTGATTTGTCAACATTGGAGCCATTATTAAATGGACCATTTACACCTGACTTAGCAACGCCTGTTTCTGAAATGGCAGCGGCTGCTGAAAAAAATGGATGGCCAACTGAATTAGAATATTGCTTAATTGGTTCTTGTACTAATTCCTCTTATGAAGATATTTCAAGAGCAGCATCCATTGCACAGCAAGCCATTGACAAAGGCATAAAAGCTAAGTCGCAATTAACAGTAACACCAGGTTCTGAGCAAGTAAGATATACTATTGAAAGAGATGGTTTGATTGACATTTTAGAAGGGATGGGCGCTATGGTTTTTGCGAATGCATGCGGACCTTGTATTGGACAATGGGCAAGATTTAATGATCCTTTAAATGCACCAAAAAATAGCATCGTTCACTCATTTAATAGAAACTTTTCCAAGAGAGCAGATGGTAGTCCAAATACGCATGCCTTTGTGGCTTCGCCTGAACTGGTAACTGCCATTGCATTATCAGGAAAATTAGGTTTTAATCCTTTGACTGATACATTAACCAATGAGAATGGTGAAGAAGTTAAATTAGATCCTCCAACTGGATATGAATTACCTCCAAATGGTTTTGATGTAAAAGATGCTGGTTACAATGCGCCTGCTGAAGATGGAGAATCAATAGAAATAAAAGTTAATCCTGAATCAGATCGTTTGCAATTATTAACACCGTTTACAGTCATTGATGAAAAACAAGTGACTGATATGCGTGTTTTATTAAAAGCTAAAGGCAAGTGTACAACTGATCATATATCAATGGCTGGACCATGGTTAAAATACAGAGGTCACTTAGAAAATATTTCTAACAACTGTTTTATCGGAGCTATCAATGCATTTAATGATCAAGCGAACAATGTTGCTAACTATGTAGACAGCGATACGAACCCTGATTTTCTCCCAGTGCCTGATTCTGGAAGAAAATATAAAGCCGCTGGGATTGGGACGATCGTTTTTGGTGAGGAAAATTATGGGGAAGGTTCTTCAAGAGAACATGCAGCCATGGAGCCAAGACATATCGGCGTCAAAGCAGTCGTTGTAAAATCTTTTGCAAGAATACATGAGACGAATTTGAAGAAACAAGGAATGCTTGCTTTAACATTCGATAATGTCGATGACTTTGATAAAATTCGTCAAGATGATAAAGTCAGCATCTTAGGTTTCAACACTATGGAAAGAGGAAAACCTTTGACAATTAAATTATCTCATGCAGATGGCACTGAAGATCAGTTTCTTGTGAATCATACTTACAATGAAGCACAAATCGGTTGGGTAAGAGCAGGATCTGCACTTAACAAAATTCGTCAAGATATGGGTGTGGCATAATTAGCAACACATCACTTAAATATTAAAAAGAGCGCTGTTGGCGCTCTTTTTTTTGTCCAATATTTAGCTTTTAGCTACAAAAACAACCATATTACTTTAGAATTATAACATAATTTGGAATTTCTGATATTATTCTAAACATTTTTATAAAAATTGTATTTGAATAGGTGCACATCGTGAATTATGGAGTTTACTGAAGCTAAAAAAACTTTTATTAATACTTGGGGAGAACTTGGTTTAAACTGGGGGGTCAATAGAGCTATGGGGCACATTCATGCCTTATTAATTATTTCACCTCATGAGCTTAGTGCTGATGAAATTATGTCTGAGCTTAAGATAAGCAGAGGAAACGCGAATATGAATTTGAGAGCATTAATGGAATGGCAATTGGTGTATCGCAAATCAAAGCCCGGAGAAAGAAAGGATTTCTTTAGTGCTGAAAAAAACCTTTGGAATGTTTTCAAAAAAACATTGAGCAAACGTAAAACCAAAGAGTTAAATCCAATGCTGCACATGATTAAAAACGTTCAAGGTGTTGTTCCTATTAATGAGTATGCAGAAGAATTTAATAGAGTTATCAAAGAATTAGAAATGATTTCCTCAGCTGCTGACAAAGCCTTGGATAAACTCATTCAATCAGAATCTAATTTCTTTTTAAATTCTTTTGTGAAGGTGATGAGATAGTTTGTTCAAATTACTCCTCCACTTTATAAAAAGGCAATTTCACAATTTCTGCTTCTAAAAGCTTATTCCTAATTTTAATATTAATGGCTGTTCCAACTTTAGAATTCTCCTTTGGCACATAACCTAAGCCGATTGGAATTTCAAGTGAAGGCGACATTGTTCCAGAAGTGACATTCCCAATGACATTCCCATCTTCATCAGCAATTTCATATCCATTCCTTGGAACTCTTCTATCCTTTACTTTAAATGCAACCAATTTTTTAGTAATGCCTTCAGCCCTTTGTTTTTGAAATATTTCTTTTGAGAAAAAATCGGCTTCTTTCTTTGTTTTTGTTATCCAACCTAATCCAGCTTCAATCGGAGATGTTTCATCGTTGATGTCATTTCCATAAAGACAAAAACCCATTTCCAATCTTAAAGTATCTCTAGCTCCCAAGCCGATAGGCATAATGCTTTCTTCCTTCCCTACTTCCAATAATTGATTCCACACGGTAACAGCATCCTTGTTATCCAAATACAATTCAAAACCTCCTGACCCCGTATAACCTGTTGCAGAAACAATGACATTTTTCAATCCACATATTTCTCCAATAGCAAAATAATAATATGGTATTTGATCAACTTTGATATCTGTCAATTTGCTTAGCGTTGCCGATGCTTTAGGCCCTTGTAATGCCAGCAATGCCATGCTGTCTGACCTGTCCTCAATTGTACAGTTATAAGTGTTGGCTTTTGTAATCCAGTCTAAATCTTTTCCAATATTAGATGCATTAACCACCAACATATATTCTTCATCTGAAATTTTGTACGTCAGAAAATCATCAACGATTCCACCTTTATCATTTGGGAAACAAGCATATTGTGCTTGTCCGACTACCAGCTTGGCTGCATTATTTGAACTTACTTTTTGAATAAGCTTTAAAGCTCCACTTCCTTTTATAAAAAATTGTCCCATATGAGACACATCAAAGAGGCCTACATTATTTCTAACATTTTCGTGCTCTTCATTAATTGTAGAATAACTCACCGGCATATTATATCCAGCAAATGGCATCATTCGTGCGCCTAATTTGATATGTTCTTGAGTTAAAGGAGTTTCTTTCATTTTAAATTGATAATTGAATTATATGTTTGAAATAATTATGTCTAATATTTTATCGCCAACTTGAATATTATGAATAACATCCATGCCTTCTGTTACTTTTCCAAAAATTGAATACTTACCATCCAGATGAGGTGTTGGAGAATGTGTTACAAACCATTGCGTTGATTCTGTATGTAAACCTGCCGAAGCCATGCCTACATAACCGCCATCGTCGTAATATAACGGAGAAACATCCGATTTAATCACATAGTCTTTACCTCCGTAATTATCTCCTCGAGGACTTCCTGTTTGAATGACAAAATTGGGCACTACCCTATGAAATATTTTATCATCATAAAAATTATCTGTTGATAATTTTAGAAAATTTAAAACCGTTCCTGGAGATTCATTTAAAAATAATTGAATGGTAAAAGTTCCTTTCGTTGTTTTAACGATTGCTGTTGTATTTTGATCATACTCTTTGATTAAATCCCAATCTGGAGCAATAGCTCCTTCTACTTTTTCAAGTGTTGGTTTAGTAACCCCTCTAATATTAGCAATTGCTCTATCAATGGCATGAATACTTTCAATTTGAGCTGGGTTTTTTAGCATTTCTTTTGCTTCAAACAAAAACTCTGTGCTGTCAATTAACTCAGTTAGAAATGTATTAGGGTTTGCAATGGCATCAGCAGCAGCTCCGATCATACCTTCATCATTTGATAATAAAGCCAATTTAATTTCTTCAAGAATTTTACGTCTGTGGAATCGTGCATAACCTTGAAAGGTACCATTGAAATTATCACTAGATAACATTTTACTATATGTTTCTACAATAGCTGTTTTTAAAATGCTGTTATCGTTTTCTTGGCTGTACTTTACAAGATATTGATAAGCTCCTGGATCGTTGCTTAATGACCTGATATAATGTGCTAATGCAACAGTATCCGTTTCCTTTTCAATCAACTTTTGAATATGCCATCGGGTCGCATTTATAGTTTTAGTATAATAATACGGAAGTAAATTATTTATCGTTTTGTATAGATCAGCTTTCACCTGCCAAGGCAAAGTATCTTTTGCAATTTGACGGTACAAAAGAACATCTTCTTTAATGCCTTTTCTATCTAAAAACGAAACTGCTGATCGAGCAATATGAATGTTTTTATCTTTTATAAGATTGGTAATCTTTTCTGCAGAGTCGATATATTCATAACTTGCTAAGGCGCGAATGATATTACATTTGATTCGATAATCTTGCTCCAATTCTAATTGATCTAATAAAGTCGTTTGAATTTCTTTATCATCAGTATGTCTGAGTGCAAGTGCCAATGCGATTTTAATATTGACGTCCGACTCATCTATGAATGCTTCTGCGATTTGAAATTTTTGTTTGTCGATATTCAGATCATTTGATCTGGCTAAATAATGAGCAGCATAAAGTCGGGTCGTATTATCTAGATTATAATTTCTAACCGTATTTACTGCCAATTCAGTCAGTGCAGGACTCGTAATTCCTCTTAATCCAAACCTATAAATACTTTTCATTCTGCCTTGAGAAAGCAATGTGTCAGTGTCTCTATAACCTTGAGCATTAACCAAATATTCCGCAAGCTTTTTATCACCTAACTTGCCAATAGCTTCCAAAATGGCTCCATTAGCAGAGTTGTCTACAGACATCGTATCTCTCTGACGAAAACCAGCTATCAAATCGTTTGCACTATTAGGGTCAGCTATCTGACCTATACTGTAAGCGGCCATAGATCTGACTTTTAAAATTGGATCATTTAAAAGTAATTTTAAGCTGTCTAGCGCTGATGGTTCTTGAAAAGAAGCAAATGCCCTTGCTGCCAAATATCTATAAGTTGGATTATCATCCTTCAAATATTGAAGCAAACTATCGGTTTTTTCACTATACTGGTGAGTCAAAATAGCTTGATAAACAGGGTCGTTTGGATTAGCTTCAACTTCCGTTAGAATTTTTTTAGATTCTGGAACACAGGAGAAATAGGATATAGAAAGCAAAAAAATTAAGGTAAATAGGCGTTTTCCCATTAATTGTCTTATTGTTTTATGTTCAAAAGTATTTCAATTAGCTAATAAAGTAGTAAATTTCGAAGCTTGTTTTTACAAAATGTAAGAATATGCTCATTTAAAGATATTAAAACATATAAAACAATAAATTCTAAGTATATGAAAAGATTATTTACACTGTTTATTTTTTTAGCATTTGTCCTAAATATTAATGCGCAAAAATTGGTTAATGTTACCTTAATTACTTCGTTGTCTAAATTGGATATTTCTGCTTTAGCAGGCGGTTTGCCAGCTGCATATGCCGTAGATCTTTATAAAGTTCAATACATGACTGCAGATGTAAATGGCGATGATCACTTGGCTTCAGGATTATTATGTGTTCCCAATGATGGATCAACAGCTTTTCCTTTAGCGGCTTATCAACACGGAACTGTAGGAGGAAGAAATGATGTCCCTTCTAACCTTCAAGGTGGATTTACACTACCATTGGTTTTTGCGGCATTTGGATACGTCGTTTGTGCTGCTGATTTTGTTGGTTTGGGAGATTCGCAGGGTATTCATCCTTATGTGCATGCAAAAACGGAAGCCTCTGCTGCCATTGATTTATTAATTGCTGCAAGAGAATTAGATGCTGATGATTCCTTTGAAGATTTTACTTTAAATGACCAGGTTTTTGTAACTGGATATTCTCAGGGCGGTCATGCTGCTATGGCAGCGCATAGAGAACTTGAAACAAATTATTCTTCAGAATTTACAGTGACGGCATCGGCTCCTATGTCAGGTCCTTACAGCATTTCTGATAAAATGATTGACTTTACGCTCGGAGATGATCCTTACAGTACAGTTGCTTATTTAGCGTGGTTAACATTAGGCTACCAATCTGCTTATCCGGAGTTGTTAAAAGATTTAGAATTGGAAGATATTTTCAAGCCTGAATATATTGCTGATATTCTAGAATTTAAAAATGAAAATATTTCACTTTGGGATTTAAATGATAGAATAACAGCTACGCTTAATAGTACTGTTGGAGCGGTTGTTCCTAAAAACATGTTACTGCCTAACATTTTGGAAAGTATCTTAACGGATCCTGACCATCCACTTTCAATTGCATTAGCAGATAACGACACATTTGATTGGGCGCCATCAGCTCCAACCAATTTGTATTACTGTGTTGGAGATGACCAAGTGACTTTTGAAAATGCCATATTAGCCTCTCAGGTTATGAATGATAATGGTGCTGCTGCTGTAAACGGCATTCGTATAGATACCGATAACAATTTGCTGGATCACGGCGGTTGCGTATCTGGAGCAGCAACTGGTGCTCTTTTCTTTTTTGGTTCTTTCCAACAATTACTTTCTTCTAATGAGAATATTGCTTTTGATTTAAATACAAGAGTTTACTATTCGAACGGACAAGTTAATGTTGATATTCCATTGGAAAGAGCTGGTCAATTTA
This sequence comes from Saprospiraceae bacterium, assembly GCA_013001975.1. Taxonomy (GTDB): domain Bacteria; phylum Bacteroidota; class Bacteroidia; order Chitinophagales; family Saprospiraceae; genus RFSX01. The sequence goes on from JABDKX010000191.1 coordinate 14,947, forward strand.
ATCAAATGTCTATTTACAGTCAGACGGGACAAATGGTTTGGCAAAGAAATATCAGTAAGGGTCAATCAAGTTTTGACATCAGCCATTTACCAATGGGTATGTTTGTCGTTACTTTAAGAGATGACAGGGAATTATACAAAACAGTAAAAATGGTTAAGTTTTAAATGAAAGAGATGCTGAATAAATATCTTGTTTAGCAAAACTTTTTACTGTTTTTCACTTTAATTAGAAGTATTCCATATTTATTTAATAATAAACACCGTTTATTACTTGGATTCTTATTTTTGTTGTTTTATAACAAAGTTTTTAAGTAATAATCATTAGTATAAAGAAATGAGTTTAAACTATAATAACGATCAAGAGGCTGTTGATGGACTAGCGAATGCATATGGAAAGTTAAGAACAGAAATTGGAAAAGTCATAATTGGGCAAGACGACGTTGTAAAAACCGTTTTAACATCCCTATTTAGTAATGGCCACAGTTTGTTGGTTGGTGTTCCTGGATTAGCAAAAACTTTGTTGATCAGCACAATTGCTGAAGTATTAGATTTAGAATTTAAAAGAATTCAGTTTACACCAGATTTGATGCCTTCAGATATTACTGGAGCGGAAATATTAGATGGTAATCGTTCTTTCGTTTTTAATAAAGGGCCATTATTTTCTAATATCGTTTTAGCGGATGAGATCAATAGGACACCTCCTAAAACGCAAGCCGCTCTTTTAGAAGCCATGCAAGAAAAATCAGTGACGATCAGTGGACACAGACATATGTTGCCCAAACCATTTTTTGTTTTAGCAACACAAAATCCAATTGAGCAAGAGGGAACATATCCATTACCAGAAGCACAATTGGATAGATTCATGTTTAATATACCTTTGGATTATCCTTCATACCAAGAAGAAATTCAAGTAGTAAAAGAAACTACAACTGATAAGAAAGTTGAATTAGCTAATATATTAACTGGAGAAGAAATTTTATATTTCCAACAGTTGATAAGAAAAATCCCAATTGCTGATAATGTGTTGGAATATGCTGTAACCTTGGCTACCAAAACAAGACCTAATACAGACATGGCTACTGACGAAGTCAACAATTATATTTCTTGGGGTGCAGGACCTCGAGCTTCTCAATATTTGGTGCTTGGTGCAAAAGCGAACGCAGCAATACAAGGAAAGTATTCCCCTGACATCGAAGATGTGAAAGCGATTGCAAATTATGTTTTACGACACAGAATTGTAAGAAATTATAAAGCAGAAGCTGAAGGTGTAACAGAAGAGCAAGTCATTCAAGGACTTTTATAAAAACACAAAGGCTTAATCGCAGTTAATTTACGTTATCCTTCGAATTCATCGTCAACGAATTCATCATTGAATTCCTTTATCTTTTTTTCCTTGTCTTTTTCGACTTTAGAAGGCAATCTTTTGCCATTATAAAGTTCGCAATCCATGACTACAGGCTCAACATCTGGAACAAAGAATTCAGCATTTGCATTGATGAGGTTGTCTTTTTCTAAACGTTTCATAAAATCGAAAAAGTACGGTCTTGCCATGGCTCCACCTGATCCATCAGCTAAGCTTCGAAATCTGATCCAACTGTTTTCTCCACCTACCCAAGTACCCACGACAAGCTCTGGGGTTATGCCCATAAACCATCCATCTTGATAATCATTGGTTGTCCCTGTCTTACCTCCAAATTTAGATTTCAGAATTGGATTGAGACTTAAATGGTTAAATGCGTTTAAGTTATTAGCAAATAAATTGACCATGGCAAAATTATATTTCTCACTTAATGCTCTTCGCTGTTTTGGAATACTAGAATAGATCACTTTACCATCTGCATTTTCAATCTTTGTCACAAATGTTGGTTCATTATAAACACCATTATTTGCAAATGTTCCATAAGCGCCGGCCATTTCCAATACATTCAATTCTGCAGTACCTAAAATAATAGCTGGCCCTTTAGGTATTTTAGATTTTTTAATACCCATGTTTTCTGCTAACTCACGAATCAATTCAACATCGCCAATTTGTTTAACCAACCAAACAGAAATAGAATTTTTAGATGTACGTAGTCCTTCTTTTAAAGTTATTTCTTTACCAGAAAATTTACCATCAGCATTATTGGGTCGCCAGGTTTTCAGAAGATTAAAAGGAGGCTCGCCTGCAGGAATTTCATGTTGAATATCCATTGCTGGTGTGCATGGTGCCATGGCTTTATGAGAAATAGCCGTTGCATATAAAAAAGGTTTGAATGTTGAACCTACTTGGTTATCATCAAGAACGTGATCAATTTTAAAGTATTTGTTATCGATTCCACCAACCCATGTTTTGATGTATCCCGTTTTCGGATCCAATGAAACAGATCCGATCTGCATATGCTCCATATGGTATTTGATAGAATCTAAAGGTGTCATGGTGACCGTTTTTTCACCTTGATCATTGTAAGTAAAAACCTTCATTTTAATGGCTTTGTTGAAGTCTTTTTTTGCTTGAGATTGCATCGTCTTTCTACCAGCTTTCAATTCAGTCCACAATTCATCTTTTAAAATATTGCGGTAATCTTTAGCCTGATCGGAAGAGATCATACTTTCGCGAATGAGCGATTTTATGTATCCAGGTTTTGCTTCCTCTTTAAGCATTCTTTCAACATCAACTTCTCGGAATTTGGCATTTGGATAATTTTCTGACAATTTTTCAAAAGTACCAGACATATATTTATTTCTCAATCCTTTATATCTCTCAGTGCTTTTCATGACTTGCGTCAAAAATCGTTTTCTAAATTTTAATTGCGCTTCTCTATCTTGATCCTTTGTTGTGTACTTCCATTGATCTCTATTTGACCATCGGTCAAAATATTTATCCTGAATTCTTTTCATATGCACTTTCATTGCTGCCTCAGCATGTTTTTGCATATCATAATTGAGTGTTGTATAAATTTTCAGACCATCTTTATACATATCGTACTTTGTGCCATCAGGTTTTCTATATTTATCTTGCTCAAGGATTCTATTGAGGTATTTTTTCAATGTGCTCTTAAAGTATGGAGCTGCCCCATCATAATCCAATGGCTTTTTAAAATTAGACATGTCGATCGGACGCTCAACGTATTGCTTATAGGCTTTTTCATCAATATACTCATTACGTAACATTTGCTTGATAACGACATTCCTACGAACCATTGCACGCTCAGGATTATTTTTAGGATTGTATCTTGAAGGGCTCTTAAACATGCCTACTAAAATGGCAGCCTCATCAATAGTTAATTGACTTTGATCTTTACCAAAATAATTTTTAGCTGCTGCCCCAATTCCAAATGATTGATTTAGGAAATCATACTTATTAAAATACATGGCAATGATTTCCTCTTTTGTATATCTTTTCTCAAACTGCGCAGCAATCACCCACTCTTGTAATTTCTGCCAAACTCTCTTTATAAATGACCGAGACCTAATTGTAAAAAATTGTTTTGCTAACTGTTGGGTTATGGTACTGCCACCGCCTTTCCTTGATAAGTTTACTACAGCACGCAAAATACTTCTTGCATCAATCCCACTATGATCAAAAAATCTTTCGTCTTCTGTTGCAATAAGCGCTTGCACAAGATTTGGATTCAGATCTTTAAATTGGATAATGTCTCTATTCTTTGAATAAAGCCTTCCAATTTCTCGATTTTCATAAGAATATATTTTTGTTGAAGCTGCTAAGTCAGGGTTTTCTAATTCCTCAGTGTCTGGCATTTTGGTGTATGCAATCAAAACAAAAACGGCTGCGGAAACCAACATGCCACAAATGATCAAAACCCACAACCATCTAACTATGTTTCCATAATTAAAACGTGGCGATTCTTCCACTTTTTTGGTTTGTTTCTTTGCTTGCTTCTTTGTTTGTTTCTTTTTAGCCATACTAAGAATACTTAATCAATTGTTTAATTATAAATTAAGCGTCTGCAAAGTTATAACAAATTATTAATTATTGTAATATGAAAAACATTAAAAATCAATATGTTAGATTGCAATAATGTTATCTTTTGAGAAGGAAATTTGGTGGATTTTACAAAATAATTCGCGCTGAGTAGCGACAAACTTATCCTTAAACGTAAATTTTAAAAAAATATTGTGTTGAAAGGCAATTATTTTCAAGGACCTGACAGGTTGTAATACATGAGGCCAATGATTATTGATGGTTTATAAATCTGGAGCATTCAGGACCTGACAGGTTGTACAACCTGTCAGGTCCTTTGAAATACGAAGAATTATGCGTTTTCTGGAATCTGCTTCAACGTATCCAACAGAAAATCCCAATATTTCTGAACAGAAGAAATTTGAACTTTCTCATCTGGAGAATGGGCACCTCGAATATTCGGACCAAATGAAATCATATCCATATCTGGATAATTCTGACCTAGAATACCACATTCCAATCCTGCATGACAAGCATTAACATGCGGTTCTTCATTAAACTTATCCTTATAAATCTGAGTCATCAATTTTACAATATCCGCATTGGGTTTGGGTTGCCATCCCGGATAACTTCCACTTCGTTCTACTTTAGCATCTGACAATTCAAAACAAGCTGTTATGGCGTTTGCCAAATCATGTTTTTCAGATTCAACAGAACTTCTCGTCAAACATAAAATTTCATACTTACCGTTCTTAACAAAAACCCTTGCCAAATTATTAGAAGTTTGAACCAAATCTTTTATGTCAGGACTCATTCTATAAATACCATTTGGACAAGTGTAGATTGACCTCATCAATTTGAAAGCAAAATTTTGCTCAACACTAAATTCTGATCTTCGAACTTCAGATATCGTTACTTGAAAATCAGGATCTGTTGTTTCATGTTCAGCCGTTATTAATTGGGTCAAATCCAAAATAACCTTCTCAAGTGTTGGATATTGTTCTTCTTTCAAATTAACTACAGCAAAAGATTCTCTTGGAATAGCATTTCTTAATCCACCACCATTAACCGTTGACAGTGACATGCGCGTCTTTTTGCTGGCTTCCATTAAAATCCTATTCATGATTTTATTGGCATTCCCTCTTCCTAAATGTATATCCATCCCAGAATGTCCGCCCGTTAATCCTTTTACATCTATTTTATATGATTTAAAAGATTCGTCAACAGGCGTCAGTTTATAACTTCCTTTTGAAGTTAAGTCAATACCTCCCGCACATCCAATCGTTAATTCTCTATCATCTTCAGTATCTAAATTCAACATGATACTTCCCGTCAATAAGCCACCCTTTAATTCTAAGGCGCCTGTCATTCCTGTTTCTTCATCTATCGTAAATAATGCTTCAAGTGCTGGGTGTGCGATATCTGTAGATTCCAACAATGCCATAATGGTAGCAACGCCGATGCCATTATCTGCACCTAAGGTTGTACCTTCTGCTTTTACCCAATCGCCATCAATCAACATTTTGATGCCTTCCTTATCAAAATCGAAAACTGTATCGCTGTTTTTTTGATGCACCATATCTAAATGACTTTGCATCACAACTGTTTGCTTGTTTTCCATTCCTGGTGTTGCTGGCTTTGAAATGATCACATTTCCAATATGGTCTTTAATCGTTTTAAGGCCAAGGTTATTACCAAAATCCAACATAAACCGTATGACGCGTTCTTCCTTTTTGGAAGCTCTTGGCACTTCATTTAAAGCTGAAAAATTTTTCCAAAGCATTTTAGGTTCCAATGAACTGATATCTACACTCATGTTTTAAAATTTATTCGCCAAATATCGCATTCATTTAGGGAAACTCCTATATAAAGTCCTTTGAATTGATTTTTATTCCCAATGCTTTATATATTTACCTTCCTATAAATCGGATATGCTTCAAGTTACTGATATCGTTCTTATTAATTATTTTAAATGGAGGCAAAAGCAAATTGAAAAAGTTTTCAATCATCCAATGCAATTCCAGAATAAAATCTTGAAACGGATCTTAAAGGAAAATGCCACGACCATCTATGGTCAAAAACATAATTTCAATAAACTAAATTCATACGAGGCATTCGCACAGAATGTTCCAGTGGTTAATTATGAAGACATATTTCCATACATTAAGCAAGGACTAGAAGGTGAAAAAAACATCCTCACCCATAATAACACCAATTGGTATGCTAAGTCATCAGGAACGAGCAATGATAGGAGTAAGTATATTCCTGTTACACCAAGCTATTTAAAAAGAGGTCATTTAAAATGTGCATGGGACGCTGCAAGTTTTATTTATAATGAAGACCCAAGCGCTAAACTCTTTGCAGATAAAAGTCTCATCATGGGAGGGGCTATTCAAAAAATAAATGATACGATATATACAGGAGATATTTCTGCAATCATACTGCATCATTTTCCAAAAATTGGAAGACGTTTTTATACCCCTGATTTTGAAACAGCATTAATGCCAAAGTGGGATGACAAAATAACCAGAATGGCAGAAATAACTGCCAAAGAAAATGTAACGCTCTTAGCGGGGGTTCCTTCTTGGACACTCGTACTTCTAAAACGAATTTTAGCAATCACAAAAAAGAATAACATTTCTGAAGTGTGGCCTAACCTCAGATCATTCCTTCATGGTGGCGTTGGTTTTGAACCTTACAGATCTGAATTTAAAGAATTGATCCCTTCACCGAATGTCATTTATCGTGAAAACTATAATGCTTCCGAAGGATACTTTGCTATTCAGAATAATACCAATTTTGATGGCATGCTTTTACTCTGTGATCACGAAATTTTCTATGAGTTTATTCCTTTCAGCGATATTGATTCTCCAAATCCAAGATGTATTCCATTAGATCAAACAGAGCCTAATGAAAAGTATGCTTTGGTTATCAGCACTACCTCAGGATTGTATCGTTATCGCATTGGTGATGTCATCCAAATGGTTCAATGTAAACCTTACAAAATAAAAGTAGTAGGAAGAGAGCAAGAGTATATCAATGTTTTCGGTGAAGAGGTAAATGTTCATAATTCTGACAAAGCATTGGCAATGACTTGTGAGCATTTTGGTGTATCTATATCACAGTATTCGGTAGGACCCGTTTTTCTAACTAACGATCAACTGGGAGGACACGAATGGGTTGTTGAATTTGAAAAAGAACCGCACGACATTGCTGGTTTTGCATCATTATTAGATGACAATTTAAAATTAATTAACGCCGATTACGAAGCAAAAAGATCTTTTGATCTTGCTTTATCGACATTGAAAATGAATGCTGTTCCAAAAGGGACTTTCGAAAAATGGCTTCGAAATAAAAATAAATATGGTGGACAAAACAAGGTGCCAAGACTTAAAAACGACAGAATAATAATTGATCAAATTCTTTTGAACGCCACTACATTAGAAACTTCGAATTAATTTCCAATAGGACCAAGTTCAACACCTTCAGAATAAGCCGCCATTATACCGTTAGCACTGAATGCCTCTTTTATTTTACTGTACACTTCAAAAGTAGCATCCCAAAAATTATCAGGTAAAATATAAGGTCTTATTGCCAGCATAATATTGTGACTGTCGTAATTTTCGATTCCAATCAATGGTGATGGATCATGTAATATGGTTTCACAATTCTTCAAAGCGTCTTCAATAATTTTTTTCACTCGAGGAAAACTTTCAGCATACCCCATTGTAACATTTAATTCAAGTCTTAATTTACCTTTTGTACTGTAGTTTGTTATGATATTATCAGTGACTTGTCCATTTGGAATAACTAAGGTTTTGTCATTCGGCGTGGTTAGCGTGGTATTAAATATTTGGATGCTTTCTACTCTTCCAAATCTTTCCGTAATAGACACCCAATCCCCCACTCTGTATGGTTTGAAAAATAATATGGTTAAACCAGAAGCAAAATTGCCAAGAAATCCTTGAAGAGCCAAACCAATTGCAAAGCCGGCTGCCGCCAAAATTCCAAATAAAGCCGACAATTCTATACCAATTATACTAGCAGATATAGCAATCACAATAATCTTCATTATGATGTCAATTATCGACCCTAAAAACTCACTTACTTCTACTCCAAGCTTGGCTTTGTCCAGACCTTTTGAAATAGCTAAACTGACTTTTTTGACAATATAAAATCCAATGTATAATACAAATCCTGCCAAAATTGCTTTGGGAACAAAAACGACCGCCCAATCCATAACGGCATTCATATATTCATTTAGCTTCTCCGAGTCCATGAGGTATTTTTAATCAAAAATAAAATCTTTATTGAATTTTTTAGAATTGGTAAATAATTGATTCAAAAGGAAAAAGTACAGCTCTATTTTATGATTTATAAAAATAATGTCTGCTTAACTTGATTCTTGATTTATATATATCTTAATTTATAGCACAGAACGCATCGATAAAAATGGATCAAATTAATAATCAAGTTTCAAAAAAAATTGCCGACGATCTTGATATCTCCTTAGGTGAGGAATTATCCGACAGCGAGATGATCAAACACATCGCGCACAGAGTGGAACAATTACTGAAAGGTGATCCCGATTTACTCATGAGTTACCTATACCGTCTGGATGTTGAAGAAAAAAATATCAAAGCAGCCATGGAAACAAGTATAACGCCTGCGCATATTACTTTTGCTAATTTGATTTGGGACAGACAAAAGCAACGCATTCTTACTAAAAAGAAATATAAACAAGATCCAATTGAAGGTTGGGAGTTTTAACATAAAAACAAACACCATTTGTCGAATACACATAAATATGAAGGCATTATTTTTAAGAGCCTTAAATATTCTGAATCATCATTGATTTTGGATATTTATACGAAAGAAGCAGGATTGCTTTCTTTCATAGTCAGTGGTGTTCGCAAAGCAAAATCTAGAATTGCCAACGTCTTTCATCCCATGAATATCATCAATCTGATTGCTTACTATTCTGAAGATAAACTTTCGAGAATTAAGGAAGGAAATCTAAATGTTCGATATGAAGATATGTCATTCAATGTCATCAAATCTTCAATTGCAATGTTTGTTGTTGATTTATCAAGAAATGCCATTCAAGAGAAAGAAGCCAACGAAGAGCTGTATACTTTTTTAAAAACATACCTGTGTTCTATCGATGACGGATCCCTGAATCTGAAATATGTACCATTAGATTTTTCAATTAGGTTGTCTCGCTATTTGGGTTTTGAAATCACTAATAATTACACTGTTCTAGATAAGTACTTTGACTTAAAAGAAGGTTTATTTGTCGATAGAAACGTTAAGCATAATTATATTTTAAATGAAACCCAGAGTCTTAATCTTCATCACATTTTAAATGGAAAGGAAACTGAGATTACCAAAGCAGAACGAAATGATTTGTTGGACCATATTATCAATTACTACCAATATCATATTGAAGGCTTTAGGCCATTGAAGTCCCTTGCAGTTCTCAGAGCAGTTTTGTCGTAAATTAAAACCTACGTTTCAATATATTTAATCATATTTGTTCTTCCGGAAATTTTCAGTCATTAATTTAATTGTATGCCGGCGGCAAAAACACAATCGCATATTAAATATCAATCAAAAGGAATTTCGCAAAAGCAGCAAATTGACTTGTACAAAAAGCTTTTGCTGCCCCGATTAATTGAAGAAAAAATGCTTTCTTTACTAAGGCAAGGCAAAATTTCAAAATGGTTTTCAGGTATTGGTCAAGAAGCTATTTCAGTCGCTTGTACCAGTGTTTTAGAAGATGACGAATGGATTTTCCCGATGCACAGAAACTTGGGCGTATTTACGACTAGAAACATTCCATTGCATCGCCTTTTTTCTCAGTGGCAAGGAAAGCCTGCAGGTTTTACAAATGGTCGAGACCGATCATTCCATTTTGGAACCAAGGAATACAAGATATGGGGAATGATTTCTCATTTGGGCCCTCAACTATCGCTAGCCAGTGGCATCGCATTAGCTCATAAACTATCAGGTGAAAAAAATATTTCCATTGCATTTACAGGTGAAGGCGGAACGAGTGAAGGAGAATTTCACGAAGCTTTAAATGTGGCAGCAGTCTGGCAATTGCCAGTCATCTTCGTTGTTGAAAATAATGGATACGGATTATCAACACCTATCAACGAACAATTCAGATGTAAAAACATTGCAGATAAAGGCATTGGTTATGGAATGAAGTCTTATAAATTAGATGGTAATAATATTTTAGAAGCCTATGCTCAATTGAAGAAAATTGCCAAACAAATACGTAAGAAACCTGAACCAGTTTTAATCGAATTTGAAACATTCAGAATGCGCGGTCATGAAGAAGCTTCTGGCACCAAATATGTTCCAAATGCATTGATGGAAAAATGGGCAAAAAAAGATCCATTAATCAACTTTGAGCATTACTTACTATCTAAAGGAATTATCAGTGAAAGTGAAGTAATATCTCTCAGAAGTGAATTTAATAAAGAAATAAAATCCCATCTTAAAATTGCTGAGTCTTCAGAAGATTTGAAAGTAGATTCCTCAAAAGAAATTGCTGATGTTTACGCAACTTCAGAAAATGTAAAAACCACTTCAAAAAATAATGGCAAACAATCGGAATTAAGATTTATCGATGCCATTTCTTCAGGATTGAAAGAAGCTATGACCAAGTATGAAAATACTGTTTTAATGGGTCAGGATATTGGCGATTATGGTGGTGTTTTTAAAATTACAGATGGGTTTGTAAAAGCTTTTGGTCACGATCGTGTCCGTAATACGCCTTTATGTGAAAGCGCCATTATGGGTATTGCTCTTGGTCTCAGTATGAAAGGATACAAATCCATGGTTGAAATGCAATTTGCAGATTTTGTAACCTGTGGCTTCAATCAAATTGTGAATAACTTAGCAAAAATCCATTACCGATGGGGACACAATGCTGATGTTGTTGTCAGAATGCCGTGCGGTGGTGGTGTTGCTGCTGGACCATTTCATTCACAAACCAACGAGGCATGGTTTGCTCATACTCCAGGTCTAAAGATTGTCTATCCATCGAATCCCCATGATGCTAAAGGTTTGTTATTGGCAGCTTTTGAAGATCCAAATCCTGTAATGTTTTTTGAACATAAAGGATTGTACAGAACCCTTTCAGGAAATGTAATCGATGGGCATTACACAGTTGAAATAGGCAAAGGATCCTATGTAAGAAAAGGCGAAGCACTGTCCATTATAACATATGGCATGGGCGTTCATTGGGCAACAGATGCTGTAGAAAGATTAAATGTAGATGCAGAGATAGTCGATTTGAGATCAATTCAACCTTTGGATTATGAAATTATCGAAGCAACGACAAAAAAAACAAATAAGATTTTAATTTTACATGAAGACAGTATGTTTGGCGGTTTAGGTGGGGAGATATCAGCATATATTTCAGAACATCTATTTGAACATCTTGATGGCCCTGTTGTTAGAGTTGCAAGTTTAGATACACCCATACCGTTCGCCGCTGCCTTAGAAGAAAAGTACTTGGCAAAAAACAGATTAGATCAAGGCATTAATAAATTACTAAAATACTAAAGCTAACCATATATGGATTATTCTAATATTAAATCAAAGGTTGAAAAATATAATTCTATTTTAAGCAACACAACTAACTATAGAAAAGCTTGGAAAAAATTAAGTGATATGATTAAGAGCAATCTCAATGATATCATTAAAGAAACCAACTTGAATGCATATATTGAACATAAGGACGATATTGAGAATTTAGAAGTAATCACCTTATCGCTAGGAACAGAAGTCAGTGGTATAGCTGAAAAGTTGCCAGGAAATAAAACGAAGAGGCCATTTATAAAATCAAATGGCGCACTCATCTTTCAACAACTTTTCAATGGTAAAATAATGACTATGATCATGTATCCTTACATAGAAGGATATGGTCAACCTAAACCGCCAAGGACAGTTGAAATTGTGAGGCCAGAAGAATTAACTCAAGGATTTATAATCAGATATGTCGAAGAATTTATGAAGGAAATGATTGAGTGGGAAGACTTCGATGATGACATTCCTGAAAAAATGGGCATGACACCTATTGGATTCGGCGCCAACAAAGGGTTGATTACGGATGACCATGAAGGTTAATCCTTAAACTTTGAAGTTATATTAAAAACTTACCTTTCTCATAGATAAGTTTATCATCAGCAAAAATCTGCCCTGACTTCGACATATCGGTAATCATATCCCAATGAATACCAGATTGATTTTTACCACCTGTCTGCTTGTACGATTGTCCAACAGCCATATGAATTGTCCCGCCAATCTTTTCATCGAATAAGATATTGCGTGTCGTTTGTTGAATATTATAATTGGTACCTATTGCCACTTCTCCAAAGTATTTTGCCCCTGGAATTTTAAAAACTTCGTCCAGCACTTGCTTGCCAATCTCTGCATCCCATTTGACAACTTCTCCGTTTTCAACCCAGAGTGTTATGCCCTGAACATCTTGACCCATGTAAATGGAAGCAAAAGTAAAGTGAACCTTGCCATTGACTGAATCTTCAACAGGCCCAGAAAAGACTTCACCTGATGGCATATTGGTTTGACCATCAGAATTTATCCAAGTTCTTCCTTCAACAGAAAAACTGATGTCGGTATGATCAGCTTTGTATCTCACCATACTAACCTTATCCAAGTACTCTTTTATATGTTGTTGTTGTGCTCTAATTTTCAACCACTCTCCTTCTGGATTATTTGAAAACAAGTGACAAGCATTGAAGACAAATTGTTGGTATTCTTCTAACGACATATTTGCAGCTTGAGCACTGGCTTGTGTGGGATATTGACAAAGTGATCTCTTTAAACCATTTGGACCATTTCTATCCGCCGTTCTCTCAAAATATACTTTGTTGATTGGAGACATTGCCGCCGTTCTCAACTTACGCTTTGAAGCATCTACATTGTTTGTTTCATTTAAATTGAATGGGGCTCTGATATTCAGATAGGCATCAAATTCTCGAATTGCTATATCATGAAGTGAAGGTACCTGACTTAATAAATGCTCATTTGCATTATCTAGAAATATTTTTCCTTGCTCCCTAAAACTAAAATTGACTTCAACATGTACACCCATCTTTGTCGCCTCCCTGAAGATTTCCCTAACCAGCGGTTCAGCAAGTGTCGTTGTTGATATATATAATTTTTCTTTAGGTTTGAGTTCTAACGAATAGTGACAAAGCAACTTAGCATATTTTTCTAAGATGGATTCCATACATAAATTTTAGATCGTAAATATAGCGATTGGAATCTGTTTAAAAGAAGATAGGAATGTAACATTTATAATGTCAAAAGGAGTAACATTTTAATTAGATATTATGGTCATTTAAAATGAAAAGAAAAACTTATATCTGAATCCGATTAGTAAACTTACCTGACTTAACGATAAAATCTAATTGCATCATTAAGTCTCTTTTATCATGGCCAGGAGCCAAGACGAAAGCGTCTACATAAATTAATTGTTTGGCCTTTTCATCGACGATCAAATACGTCGCAAAAGGGCCTCCTGCAAAAGCTTTGCTCATTTCCCAAACACCACGAATTTCTCTGGTATATCTGCCATCCAATTCGAAGGTATATTCATAGACAGGTAAGTCTTTTTCATTAACTACCATGAAATCTTCAGGCTCATCAGATTTGATATATTTCTTGCCAAATTCATTGCGCAGTGCAATCATATTTGCCTTTGTCACTTGGTTTTCATTATCATAAGGTATGGTTCTGATGACCAAATTTTGAATGGCCTCTTTTGTATCTTTTCTAACCCAAAGCATTTTATTTTCAGCATCATCTATGACTACTTTATACTCTCCTGGTACTTCCAAATCTAACCCAAAATCATTTTTCAATCTTTCTGTTAATCGCCTATTGATCACATCAACATAGATTGAAGATTTCAATTGCTTCTCATCATGTTTATTAACACGACGTGCAATAGCAGAATAATGGTTTTTAATAGCTTCGGACAAATTGACTTTGTCTTTACCGAACAGATAAAATAAAACTTGTCCCCTAGCCCATTTGTCTTTACCAACAGAAGAATTTTTTCCTTTCCCAGCCATAACAGCTTCAAATTTTTCCGAACCCATATCTTTCTTCACCATTTGCGTTGTGGGTGAATCTTCGTCCGACAAGTCCGCTAAAATGGCATACGTTCTCAATTCTTTTCTAAGTGGCTGGTTGTTCAGTTCTTTGATGCTGAATTGGCGAATATCAAAAATAGGTTCTGGCGTTGGTAAGATTGGATACGCAGATTGAAAGTAATATCTAAAAGTATCACCAATGGCACTTTCCCATAGATCATCATCTGCAACGACGACTATTTCGTTCATCTTACCAAGAGCAGAACTTTTCGGTTCAAATTGTTGCGTCATCTCATTATTACATGAGAAACAAAATAAAATACAAACCGAATATATTATACTTCTTGTCATAATTCTCTTTAACTATAATTTCACCAAAAAAGAGGCGCACTTGAATGATTAATTCATAATAAAGATTAATCACACCAAATATATAACTAAAGATGCTTTATCTCGATATATTGGTGTAATAGTAGGAAATAATAGACACGCATTAATCCAAACCAAATGATAACCCAACTTGTAGGGTTCTGGTCTTTTCAGCATAAATCCCAGCAGGATTACCATCAAAGTCTGTAATGTTTAACTCCAATACGGATGCCAGACCATAATAATATCTTGAAAAGATGCTCAATTCTTTAAATAAAATAATATTAATTCCAGCGAAGGCGCCAACATTGAGTTCGTCAATAAAATCCAAATCCTCACTCCACCCATCCATAAATTTAATTTTCTCAGATAAACTATAACCGACAAATCCACCTATCTCAAATCTTACTGGATTAATTTGATATGCTAAGCCTGGCATTACATTTAAGTAATCATATTTAGTTTTTTGTGCTGTTGGAGGACCATCTGGAGGAAAAACATCGTTTTGATAGCCTTGAGGTGAATAACTGATCTCACCAAATAAATATAATTTATCTAGTATTGGCGTAGCAGCACCAATAGAAAGAAAGGGAGAGACAAGTGAACCATTTGATAATCCTGAAATCTTTTCGTTATTTATTTCTTGAGAAATATTTGATAAATTAACCCCTGATGCAATATAAAAATTGACTTGTGCAGAGATGCTTAAAGAAAAACACAAAATTGTGACAATGAGTAAAATTGGTTTTTTCATAACGCTTAATTTTTGCTTTTAAATCAAAACGAGACTGCCAATACTTTATTTTAATTGGATTTATTTGTCTTCTATTTCAAATCCATCATTGTACTCTCTTTCAACTGCTGGCACACCTTTTTTCATCCATATAGGCATCGGTTTATCCATTAAATAATGGTCAAAAAACTGCTCTAATCTTTTATTGAAATCAATACGATTTTGACGCTTCAATGGCCAATGCGGTTCGTCATTATAATTTAACATCCATGCTGGTTTCCCAAGCCTTCGCAATCCAACAAAATATTCAATGCCTTGATACCACGGCACGGCACCGTCATTATCATTATGAAGAATTAAAACCGGCGTTGTCACTTTATCCAAATTAAATACCGGTGAGTTTTCTAAATACAATTCTGGTTTTTCCCAGAGCGTCCCACCCAAACGACTTTGTGTTCTTTCGTATTGAAACTGTCTGCTCATGCCACTTCCCCAACGGATGCCTCCGTAGGCACTGATCATATTTACAACAGGCGCTCCAGCTTCAGCGCAAGCAAATCGATCAGTCTTTGTTAACAAATGAGCAATTTGATATCCTCCCCAACTGTGTCCTTGCAGACCAACTCTGCTCTCATCGATATAACCCAATTTGAGTAAAGCATCAAAACCAGACATGACCGCATCATAGCAACTCTGTCCAGGATATCCATCCATATATCTCACATCAGGATTAAAAATTACATATCCCTTGTTTGTCCAATAGGTATAATTAATGGTTGATCTGTGTGGGTAAGGTGCACGATGAGCATATAACCTATTCGAAGACCGTTCGTAGAAATTTATAATCAACGGATACTTTTTATTCGGATCAAAGTTTGCAGGTTTTGCTATGATCCCTTGAACTGGCATATTGTGGTTATCTGTCCATTCGAACAATTCAATACTGCCCCATTGATAATCTTTTTGTTGTGGATTTGCATTCGATATTTTCTTTTGCTTTTTAAATGAGCTGTCCGTCAATATCAGATTAGGGAATTCATCAAACGATTGTTTTGTGAATATCAATTTATCAGCATTTTCTGCCTTCGTTATTCTTGTCGTATAATTAAAATTACCTGACTCAATTTCGGTAATTTCTTTTGTTTCTAAATTTAAATAAGCGTATCCTGAAACTTTCGTTTTGTCATTAAATGTTTTTAAAAGTATAGTTGTATCGCTTGGTAAGGCATCGATGTCTTCACCAATTTCGATGTAACGGTACCTTATATTTTGATCTCTTCCGTTTGTTATTTTTTCTGGCAAATGATTACCATTTGGATTGATTTTCAATATATCATATTGATCATAGAAATACATGTAAGCATCCTCTTCTTCCCATTTCATAAAGCCACTTGGATAAGGATGTTGTGGCGTGTCATGCAGCTCATTATAATACTTCCCAGATGTCAATTTTCGCAACCTTCTGTTATCTATGTTATAAGCCATCCACGCTGTATCGGGTCGGCTAAACCAACTGACATACTTTTCATCAGGTGACATTCGTGGAGTGCCTTGAATCTTCGTAGCTATCTGTCTTTTCCTGCCCGTCTTTGTATCTAAAATAAAGACATCTTTATAGGCATAACCTAACCAGGATATATATTTTTCATATGGTAGTTGATTGTAAGTAACAAATCTGCTGCCGCTAAATTTATCGCTAAAATGTACGTCTTGATCCTCCTTTGTGGATAGTTGTTGTATCTTATCATTCTCAATATCGTATTGAACGAGGTATGAACGATCCTTCTCTCTTTTCAACTGCACATTTTGTTGTGTGTACAATTTGCCATCTTTATAATTCCAAATTTCAAGTTCTACTTTTTCAGAATCTAAAAGTGTTGAGTCTGGTTTTGGCGCAATCGGGTTAATACCAAAATATAATTTGTCGTCACCATCAGAAAAAACCAAATTTCTAGAGTCACTGATTTCCCAATTTTCGGGCAAAAAATCTGAATCCAAATTAGCTATTGATTTTACGTCTTTGCCTGCTTGCCAAAACATTATTTCATAAGGGCGATCATCTGTTTTTGAAGTATCCAAATCTGCAATGAATGCCAACTGTTTTCCTGATTCATCAAATTTGAATTTTGAGTATTCCCCTTTTTGATTTATAACAGTTTCTTCATTAAACGTATTAAGGTCAACAACAGAAATGATATTATTTTGAATTGAATCTTCACCTGTTGAGTTAATTAACAGCATATTTGATTTTCTTGCACAATCGTAATCCAATACATAATTATAGATCGCCATCGTATCCAACTTATGATTGAAAACAAACAGTTGCGTCCCATTCTTTTTACCTTCTTTCTTTACTAAAGTTGAATCTTCTTTTGAAGATCTTTCGTGTAATTTAAATGCAATAGTTCCACCTGATTTTTGAGGCATTTTATATGAATCTACATTGGCTATTTTATCATACTGCATGTGCGACAAACTATAAATGCCGAGTGTGTCTTTAGGCATTTTATCTTTCTTTACTTTTTTTCTTTCTAATGCTTCTAAAGAATCTTGATGAGGAGATATTGTAAACGCTATAAAATTATTATCATAATCAAATTGTGCGTTTGATGCCCTTGCAAACTTTTTCGTTTGACCACTTTCTACATTATAAAGACATAGTGTTTTATCTCCTTTTCCTGGACTTAAGTTATAAGACACCCATTCCCCATTTGGAGATATTTTAACGCGATCTATACTGTTCCAAATATCCCAAGTTTCAGGTGTCATCTGTTTGTCTTGTGAGAAAATGCAAATTGGAAATAGGAGTAAACAAAGAATGTGTTTCATTTTAGGCATCTTGTATATATTTGGATGTTTGTTTGCATAAATATAATTATTTAATTGCATCATTAATTTTTTCTTATTTCAATTAAATAACGTGGCAATCTATTTTCTAGAGTCAAAGAAGTCGAGCCCGTCAAATTCGAGTGGGTGGCGGTCTCCGTCGGTCATAACCTTTGGTGACGACCGAAGCGGTATAGTGCATAGCCTTTAATTTGACTTGTCTTTTGGTTACTTTTTGCCACCGTCGGACAAAGCCTTTGGCGGCGTCACGACTAAGAAAAAGTATCAAATAAAAAAATTAAGAATAAAATTCAAATACTAAAAAACCATACACCAATAATAATTAACCAGCATCTAAAAATCAGTTTACCAATACATTTACAATGACAACCCCTAGATTTATAGTTATATTTGCATTTTTAGTAATATAACTAACATTCAATTTTGACTATTAAGCGATTTTTAATTCATTTGGCTTTGATGGCTGCTTTTGTGATACTCATCTTTTTAGGTGTCCTTCTTTGGTTAAAAATATATACTAATCATGGCCAAAAGTTAGAATTACCGGATTATAAAAACATCCATATTGCCAAAGCAAGTGAAGATGCTAAAGACAAATCATTCGAATTGATAGTCAGTGATTCATTATACAAAGTCGGTGTTCCTGGTGGTCAAATACTTTCACAAAATCCAATAGCTGGATCTTTGGTAAAGGAAAATAGAAAAGTATATGTTGACATTTCAAGATACAATGCGACGGTTAATAAATTAGGAGACCTTCCCATGATGTATGGTCGGGAGTACAATAGTGTCAAAAGATCTCTCGAGCATTTGGAAATAAACTCTAAGGTTTTAAGATACAGACATGATATCAGCGAACCAGACCATATTCTAGAAGTTTGGTATGATGGTCAAATGGTAGATGGAAAAAACGGAAGAAAAGGCAATACAGAGATAAAAACGGGCGGTACCTTAGAATTTGTTTTATCTAATAAACAAGGTGGACAAACCGATATTCCTAATTTGGTATGCCGACGATTAAGCGCTGTTAAGTGGTTATTAAGTACAAACAGACTAAAATTGGGTAATGTAGAAAAGAGAGGTGCTATTGAGCTAAGTAAGCTCGATTCTACCTTTGTGGTGTCTCAATTTCCTCCTTTCCAAGACAGTCTAAAGATAGATCAAGGGTCTTCAATAAATATTGTTGTTCAAACTGGTATACCTGATAATTGTAGATAACATTTTCTATTGTATGTTTGTTGTTGATTATCAAGCAGTTACAAGGATTGCTCCGTAGTAAGATTCACAATTGATTGAAAAATTGCTAAAAGGCCAGTAAAACATCTCATTTTCCTTGTTTTCTCCTTGCATTTTTACCAAAAAAACATCTACTTTTGCAGTCACTTAAAAAAGATCTTTCAAATGCAGGCCTTAAATCAGTTTTCGATCCCAATAAAAGGATTGAAATTTGGTATTCATGAATATGATTTCAAGATTCTAAAATCCTTTTTTGATGCGTTTCCAAACTCTTTAACGAAAGATGGTAATTTGGATACACATCTCACTTTAGATAAAAAAACAGATCATCTTGATTTGGTTTTTACAACCAAAGGAACTTTAGCTTCTGAATGTGATAGATGTACCGCTAATATTGATCTTCCCATTGAATCCACAATTAACTTTATTGTGAAATTCAGTGATGAAGAAAAAACAGATGGCGAGTTATTTTTTATCCCAATTGAAAGTCATGAAATCAATGTAGCAGAAATGATATACGAACATTTATTATTATCGATGCCCTTGATTAAAGTTTATGATTGCGAAAATGAAAATCCAATACCATGTAATCAAAAAGTATTGGAAATTTTAAACCATGATAAGAAGCCTGAAAAAGTTGTAAAAAACAATGTATTTGGCGATGCTTTAAAAAATTTGAAAATTACAAAAACGAAATAAGATGGCACATCCGAAGAGTAGAATTTCTAAGCAAAGAAAAAGAAAAAGAAGAACGCATAAAAAAGCGACTATTCCTCAAATTGCTGTTTGTAGCAAGACGGGAGAATCTCACTTATATCACAGAGCATATGAGCATGAGGGCGATCTTTACTACAAAGGTAAAGTGCTGGTACAAGCAGAAACAGATGAGGATTAATCCTTAATTCTAACGATAAATAAAGCCCTCTGTATTTAGGTACAAGGGCTTTTTTTATTTTATATCTAAAAAACTTTCAGATGAAAAAAATAATAAATACACCTCTTGCCCCAGCACCTGTTGGTCCTTATAACCAGTCTGTAAAAGTTAACAATATGCTGTTCGTCTCTGGACAAATCGCTATTATTCCCAGCACTGGAAAATTGGTCACTGGAACAATTGAAGAAGAAACGGATCAGGTCATGAAAAATCTGGGCGCTATTCTAACAGAAGCCGGTATGACTTATGAAAATATTATCAAAGCATCTGTCTTCGTCTCTGATATGAAACAATACGCTCAAATCAATGGCGTCTATGCAAAATATTTTGATGAAGCAACTGCACCAGCCAGAGAATTAGTTGAAGTAGCCAACCTTCCTAAATTTGTAAATATTGAAATCTCAGTGATCGCAGCTGAATAAAAATTTAAAAGAATGAAACGTGTCCTTTCATGTATCCAGCCAACAGGCGACCTTCATTATGGTAACTATTTTGGTGCTGTTCAAAACTGGGTAAAACTGCAATCATCATACGAAACGATTTATGGTGTCGTAGATTATCATGCCATGACGATGCCTTACAACCCAAAAAAATTGAGGGAAAATACTTGGGAACTCATTTATAATTTGATCGCATTGGGGATTAAGCCAGATAACTTATTTATACAATCACTTGTGCCTGAACA
Organism: Saprospiraceae bacterium; assembly: GCA_013001975.1. Lineage (GTDB taxonomy): Bacteria > Bacteroidota > Bacteroidia > Chitinophagales > Saprospiraceae > RFSX01. The sequence goes on from JABDKX010000191.1 coordinate 35,787, forward strand.
TTCAGAACTCAGTTGGATTTTTAACAATTTCGCATCGATGGGAAGGGTTGAAAATATGACACAGTTTAAAGATAAAAGCCAGCAAAGCAAATCTGGAAAAGATGGATTTATTTCGGTTGGATTATTTGATTACCCTGTTTTGCAAGCTGCAGATATTCTTATTTATAAAGCAGACTTTGTCCCAGTCGGTGAAGACCAAAGACAACATTTAGAATTGACAAGAGAAATTGCTCAGCGATTCAATAATCAAGTTGGGAAAGAATACTTTGTTCTTCCTGAAACACTTTTTACAGAAACACCAAAGATCAGATCGACTGCAGATCCCAGTAGAAAGATGAGTAAAAGTGCAGGAGAAAAACACAACATCAGTGTGTTTGCTGATGAAGCTGTGATTCGTAAAAGAATCAAATCAGCAGTAACAGATGCTGGAGATACCAAAGAAGGCGAAATGAGCAGCGGTGTTCAAAACCTATTTGAAATGCTGAAAGCCAGTGGCGAAATGGATACATATAATAGTCTGATGTCAGATTACGATTCTGGTCAGTTAAAATATTCAACACTAAAAGAAGGTGTAGCTGATGCTTTGTCAAATCTCAGTAATACTTTTAATGCGAAAAAAGCTGAAATCACTGCTGACAAAAAAGAAGTGAAATATCAGATTAAAAATTCGAGTGCAGCGATTAGAAAAATAGCTCAGGAAACGATTAAAGAGGTAAAGGATCTTTGTGGTTTAATAAATGTAAAATTCTAAAAGATGAAAATCATTTGTATAGGAAGAAATTATTTGAACCATGCTAAGGAAATGAATAGTAAAGTTCCTAAGCAACCGATGATATTTATCAAACCAGAATCTGCTGTTAACCCAACTGATGTATTGGATTATCCAAGCTTTACCAAGGATCTTCATTACGAATTAGAATTGGTTTTGAAAATCAATA
>JABDKX010000215.1 GCA_013001975.1 Saprospiraceae bacterium
CATTTACAGTTGATAATGATGGCCCGACAATAGTATGTCCATCGGATAAGACAGTAGAATGTTATTCAAATATTTCAGAAGGCATTCCAACGACGACGACATCATGTGGATTGACAAGTTCATACAGCACATTTGGCCCGACATTAGTAAGTGGACAAGATGATTGTGATGGTGCGACATATGAAATAGTATACACAGTAGAAGATGAGTGTGGCAGAACAGCAAGTTGTACACAAACATTTACGATTGAAAATGATGGACCGACAATAGTATGTCCAGCAGATGCAACAGTTGAATGTTATGAGCAAATTAATTCAGGTACACCAATTGTAACGACTTCTTGTAATTTGACAACAAATACTTCATTTGTTGGACCAACTCTTGTAGATGGTATCGACGGATGTGACGGTGCAGTTTATGAGTATGTTTATACTACAATTGATGAGTGTGGTAGAACCGCAAGTTGTACACAAACATTTACTATTTCAAATGAACCTCCAACAATTGTTTGCCCAGCAGACATGACAGTAGAATGTGTTGGAGATATTCAGGCAGGTACAGCAATTGCAACAACATCATGTGAATTACCAACTGTTGTTGTGACTAATCCAACTTTAGTTTCAGGAACTGCTGGTTGTGATGGAGCAATTTATGAAATTGGATACTCTGTGACTGATGCTTGTGGTAGAATTGCTAGTTGTGCGCAAAAATTTACATTGCAAAACGATGGACCTACAATTGTATGTCCAGCTGATATGACAATAGAATGTATAAGTCAAATAGTTGAGGGAACTCCAATTGTTACAAGTTCTTGTGGTTCTTCAACTCAAGTATTTGTAGCTTTACCAAATGTTACTGGATTTGAAGTTAATTGTCCTGGTAATGTTTATGAAATTTTGTACACAGTAATTGATGAATGTGGAAGAGAAGCAAGTTGCACGCAGAAATTTACAATAGAAAATCAAGGACCAACAATAGTGTGTCCAGCTGACGAACAAGTAAACTGCGTTGATGATATTTCAGTTGGTACTCCTACAGTAACAACGTCATGTAATATGTCTTCAAACGTATCACATATCGGTCCAGTTTTAGTAGAGGGTCAAGCTGGCTGCCATGGTGCTAAATATGAAATTACATATATAGTAACTGACGAATGTGGAAGAACTGCTGATTGTATCCAAACATTCAATGTTGTTAATGATGGGCCAACGATTGTTTGTCCAGCTGATCGAACAGTTGAATGTATTAGTGATATCGCCGAAGGAACGCCTACTGTAACAAGTGATTGTGGATTATCAACAGAAGTTTTTGTTGCCCTACCTTCAATTGTTGGACCAGATGCAAATTGTCCAGGTAAGCAATATCAGATATTATACTCTGTCGTTGATGAGTGCGGAAGAAGCGCTAGTTGCACACAAACATTTACGATAGCAAATGATGGACCAACAATTGTATGTCCAGCTGATGCTACGGTAACATGTTTGTCCGAAATTACTGCAGGAACACCAATTGTTATCAGTTCATGTAATATAAATACTACACCTTCAATAGCAGGCCCAACGCTTGTTTCAGGAAGTGCAGGTTGTGATGGTGCAGTTTATGAAATAGTATACAGTGTGATTGACGAATGTGGAAGAAGTGCAAGTTGTACACAAACTTTCACGATCAACAACAACGGACCTTCAATCTTATGTCCTGCGGATCAAACGGTTGAATGTGCATCTCAGATTTCTATTGGTAATCCAGTAGTCTCTAGTGATTGTAACTTAAATACAACAGTAACAACATCAGGCCCTAGTTTAACTTTTGGTCAAGCTAATTGTCCTGGTGCAGAATATGAAATAGTATATACTGTAACAGATGAATGTGGAAGAACTGCAAGTTGTACACAAACATTTACAATTGAAAATCAAGGACCAACAATCTTATGTCCTGCAGATGAAACAGTTACGTGTCTTTCTGATATAAATGAAGGCACACCATTTGTTACAAGTTCTTGCGGCATGAATTATAGTGTTGTAACCGTTGGACCGACATTAGTGAATGGTACACCTAATTGTGATGGCACTGTCTATGAAATTGTATATACAGTTACAGATGCATGTGGAAGATCTGCTGATTGCACTCAGACATTTACAATTGATAATAACGGACCAACTATAGTTTGTCCTGCAGATCAAACAGTAAGTTGCTTTGCAAATATAGCTGAAGGAATTCCATCTATTAATTCGGATTGTAACTTAACAACTTCATACACGACACAAGGACCTAGTTTAGTTTCAGGTTCTCCTGATTGTCCAGGTGCTAAGTATGAAATAATATACTCAGTTGAAGATGCATGTGGTAGAACTTCTAGTTGCACTCAGACATTTACAATTGATAATCACGGACCAACTATAGTTTGTCCTGCTGATAAATTAATTGAATGTGTTGGAGATATTGAAGCAGAAACAGCAATAGTAACGCATGCTTGTAGTCTTACAACTTCAGTTGTGACTTCTGGCCCTGTTTTAGTTAGTGGAACAAATAATTGTACGGGAGCTAAGTATGAGTTAACTTATACTGTAACAGATGCTTGTGGAAGAACTGCATCCTGTATCCAAACATTCTCTATTGAAAATGATCCTCCAACTATTGTTTGTCCAAATGATGAAACAGTACAGTGCTTTGATCAAATAGTTACTGGAACACCAATAATTACTTCTTCATGTAATATGCCATACACGCAATCAGTGAATGGACCTACATTGGTTTCAGGAAACGGAGGTTGTGATGGTGCTGTTTATGAAATAGTTTATTCTGCAACAGATGCTTGTGGAAGATTCGTTTCTTGCACACAAACATTTACAATTATAAATCACGGACCTACAATAATATGTCCTGCTGATGAATTTGTAACTTGTGTCGAAGACATTGAAGCAGGTACGCCTACTGTAACAAGTTCTTGTGGGTTAACGACGAATACTACAGTAACAGAACCAGTTTTAATAAGTGGAACACATCAATGTAATGGTGCAATTTATCAGCTAACATATACAGTGGAAGATGAATGCGGAAGAACAAGTTCTTGTGCACAAACATTTACATTAAGTAATAATGGACCAACAATAGTTTGTCCTGATGATCAAACTGTAATGTGTGAAGCTAACATACACATTGGTATTCCTTTAACTACAAGTTCATGTGGACTAATAAATACTGTTACCAATACCAATCCAATTTTAGTTAGTGGATCTAGTAATTGTAATGGTGCTATTTATTCAGTCACATATACAGTAGTGGATGCATGTGGAAGATCAGCGAATTGTATACAAACATTTACGATTGATAATGACGGGCCAACAATAGCTTGCCCTGCTGATGCGACAGTTTCATGTGAAAGTGATATAGTTGCTGGAATACCTTCAACGACAAGTTCATGTGGATTGACAACAAGCTATACAGCTTCAAATCCAATATTGACCGGAGGAACAGCGAATTGTGATGGCGCTACTTATGATATCGTGTATACAGTAACCGATGCATGTGGAAGAACAGCGAGTTGTACACAAACATTTACAATAGATAATGATGGACCTACCATAGTTTGTCCTGCTGATGCTACTGTACAATGTTCAAGTGCAATTTTTGCTGGAATCCCATCAGTTTCTACTTCTTGTGGATTGTCAAGTAATTATTCAACAGCTGGTCCTCATCTTGTATTTGGAACAGCTAATTGTGATGGCGCGAAATATGAAATAGTTTATACCGTAACAGATGCTTGTGGAAGAACGGCGAATTGTACACAAACATTTACGATAGATAATGATGGACCTAGTATCATTTGTCCTGCAGATGCAACTGTATCTTGTGTAACAGATATTCTAATAGGTACACCTACAGTTTCAACATCTTGTGGAGTTGGAAGTACAGTTTCAACTTCTGGACCAACCTTAACAGGAGGATCAGCCGGATGTAATAATGCAACATACGATGTAGTTTATACAGTCACAGATATATGTGGAAGATCTGCTTCTTGTACTCAAACGTTCACAATTATAAATAACGGACCAACTATAGTTTGTCCTGCAGATGCAACTGTGGAATGTGTAAGTAATATTGTTCCAGGAATTCCATCTACATCAAGCTCATGTGGCGTGCCTACAACATACACAACATCAGGACCTACACTAACAGGAGGGTCTGCTGGCTGTGATGGTGCGACATATGCTATAGTTTATACCGTAACCGATGCATGTGGAAGAAGTGCAAGTTGTACACAAACATTTACACTTGATAATTTCGGACCAACTATAGTTTGTCCTGCGGATGCAACTGTAATGTGTGCAAGTGAAATAGTTGTTGGAACACCAATCACGACAAGCACATGCGGATTAACAACAACTTATTCAACTTTTGGACCGACCTTAACAGGCGGAACCGCTAATTGTGATGGAGCTACATATGAAATCGTTTATACAGTAACCGATGCATGTGGAAGAAGTGCAAGTTGTACACAAACATTTATTGTTGATAATGATGGGCCTAGTATTGTATGCCCAGCAGATGCAACTGTAACTTGTGCAACTAATATTACTGCAGGTATTCCATCAATGAGCAGCTCTTGTGGGTTAACTACAACATACACGACTTCAGGACCGACCTTAACAGGCGGAACAGCAAATTGTGATGGCGCTACTTATATTATGGTGTATACTGTGACCGATGCATGTGGAAGAACAGCATCATGTACTCAGACATTTACAATTGATAACGATGGACCAAGTATCATTTGTCCAGCAGATGCAACTGTAGCATGTGCGAGTCAAATTGTGGCTGGTATCCCATCAATCAGTAGCTCATGTGGCTTGAATACAACTTACACAGCATCAGGTCCTACCTTAACTGGAGGCTCTCCTAATTGTGATGGAGCTACATATGCTATAGTTTATACTGTAACAGATGTATGCGGAAGAACAGCAAGTTGTACGCAAACATTTACATTAAATAATGAAGGTCCGAGTATCTCTTGTCCTTCAAATAAAACTGTAGAATGTGTTAATGATATTTTTGCAGGAACACCAACAGTTTCGAGTTCATGTAATTCTAGTACTATCGTGACTACTAGTGGACCTACCTTAATAAGTGGTCAGGCGAATTGTAATGGAGCTGTTTATCATATTATTTATACAGTGACAGATGCGTGCGGAAGAACTGATAATTGTACACAAATATTTACACTTGTGAATGGAGGACCAACAATAGTTTGTCCAGCAGACGCAACCGTAACTTGTGCAGCAAATATCAATCAAGGGACACCAACCGTATTCAGTTCATGTAATGTGTCAACTACGGTATCAGTAGTTGGACCAACACTTATAAGTGGAACCGCTAATTGTGATGGTGCTAAGTATACATTAGTATACACAGCAACAGATGCATGCGGAAGAACTGATAATTGTACACAAACATTTACGATAGATAATGACGGACCAACAATTGTTTGTCCAGCTGATAAAAACATTACTTGTGTAGGAGAGATATTAGAAGGAAATCCAATTGTGTCTTCTTCTTGCGGATTAAGTACTCAAGTATTTGTTGCCCTACCTTCAATTCCTCAGACTGGAGCGAATTGTTCAGGTGCTCAGTATCACATAATTTATACTGTAGAAGATGCATGTGGAAGAACAGCAAGTTGTACACAAACATTTACAATTGTAAATAACGGTCCAACGATTACTTGTCCTCCGAATGCTACTGTTTCTTGTGCATCTGATATACAAGTAGGTACGCCTATTGTGAATACTTCATGTGGACTTACATACACAGTATCAACGAATGGACCAACACTCATATTTGGAACAAATAATTGTGATGGTGCCCAATACGAAATAGTTTATTCAACAACAGATGAATGTGGCAGAAGTGCGAGTAGTTCTCAAGTATTTACTATTGAAAATGATGGACCAACTATTACTTGTCCAGCAACAGTGACACTTGGTAGAATTTCAGATTATGTCAGTGGTATTGCAACTACTTCTACATCTTGTGGTCTTGCAAGTAATGTCACGATTGGCAATCCGATCTTATTGACTGGAAATGATTGTGATGGTGCCATTTATCAAGTTCAATACATGGTAACCGATGCGTGTGGAAGAACAGCAACGTGTAACCAGCAGATTTTTATAAATGCTTCAGATGTTGCTTGTAATGCAATTGGAACCAATACAAGTTGTGGTCTGAATAATGGATCAGCAACGGGATTCGCTTCTGGAGGCTATGCACCTTATTCATATGCATGGAGTAATGGCGGAAATACTTCCACTATTACAAATTTAGCTGCTGGAACATATATGTTAACAGTAACTGATGTTGAAGGATGTACATCTGTGTGTGCTGTTTCAATTGCACCTAGTTCTAATCCTTTATGTAATGCTTCTGGAGTTGATGCAACATGTGGAGATGCTAATGGTAGTGCAAGTGTTACAGTGACTCAAGGAACCGCACCTTATTCTTATTTATGGAGTAATGGAGCAACAACGTCATCAATAAATGGAGTAACAAGTGGTAATTATACTGTCATCATTACTGATGCCGCAGGATGTACTACGCAATGCTCAATTAATATTGGAGATACAGTACCTCCAACTTGTATGGCAACTGGTACACCTACAACTTGTGGTGATAATAATGGTTCAGCCACTGTATTTGGAATGGGTGGTTCAGGCGTTTATTCATACTTATGGAATAATGGTTTGACATCTACTACAATAAGTAGTTTATCTCCTGGAACTTACACTGTAATAGTAACAGATTCAAATGGTTGTAGTACTTCTTGTAGTTACACTGTAACTGGAAGTAATTCACCAGTTTGTAGTGCAAGATCAACTGATACAAGCTGCGGAGAAAATAACGGTTCTGCATCTGTAACTGTAACAAGTGGAACGCCTGGTTATACTTACTTATGGAGTAATGGTGCAACATCATCATCTATCTCTGGTTTAGCAGCAGGAAGTTACAGTGTAACGATAACCGATGCTGTAGGTTGTTTGACTACTTGTTCTGTGAATATAGGGTCAAGTAGTTCACCTACTTGTTCTATAAATGGTACGGATACATCATGCGGATTAAATAATGGATCTGCAATTGTTACAGCAAATGGTGGGTCAGGAAATTACACTTACGCTTGGAGTACAGGATCCTCATCTAATGCTATTAATAACTTGGCGCCTGGAATATATTCAGTGACAGTCACCGATAGTGAAGGATGTACAACGACATGTAGTGTAAGCATCGCTCCATCTCATAATATTGTTTGTAATGCAACAAGTACAACAACAAGTTGTGGACAGAATAATGGGACTGCATCTGTATCCGTGAGTAATGGATCTGGAAGTTATACTTATGCTTGGAGCAATGGTTTAACAAGCCAAACATTAAATAACTTATCGGCAGGAACTTATTCAGTGACTGTGACTGATAATGCAACTGGATGTGTTACTTCATGTTCAACAATTGTAGGTAACTCTAACCCATTAACATGTAATGCGACAAGTACGCCAACAAATTGTGGGTTGAGTAATGGTACAGCTTCCGTTATTGTTAATAATGGATCTGGAAACTATACTTATATCTGGAGTAATGGTGGAAATACTCAAAGCATTTCTAACTTAAGTGCAGGTACATATACAGTTAATGTTTTAGATAATGTTACTGGTTGCCAAACAACATGTTCAACAATTGTATTTGGATCAAATGCGATTTCTTGTAGCACAACAGCTTCGCCAACAACATGTGGTGAATCTAACGGAACTGCAAGTGTTAGTGTTAGTAATGGATCCGGTAATTATAATTATGCATGGAGTAATGGTGGATCTACACAAAGTATTTCAAACTTATCTCCTGGAACTTATACAGTAAATGTGACTGATAATGTAACAGGTTGTGTGACATCTTGTAGTACAGTTGTTGGCGGTTCAGTAAATATTACTTGTATCGCATCGAGTAGTCCAACAACATGTGGACTAAACAATGGAACTGCAAATGTAATTGTGAATAATGGATCAGGAAATTATGCTTTTGCATGGAGTACTGGTGCAATTACACAATCAATTAACAACTTAGCTCCTGGAGTATACTCTGTTACTGCAACAGATAATGTGACTGGTTGTCAAACAACTTGTTCTACGATAGTTGAAGCTTCGAATACATTAGCTTGTTCAACAACATCTAATCCTACATCTTGTGGATTTAGTAATGGTAGCGCTTCCGTAATCGTAAGTAATGGTTCAGGAAATTACTCTTACTTATGGAGTAATGGTTCAGTATCATCATCGATTGCAAATGTTGCAGCAGGAACATACACAGTTAATGTGACTGATAATGTAACAGGATGTACTACGACTTGTAGTGCAACTATAAGCGGATCTTCTAATATAACTTGTAATGCTACAAGTACGGCAACAAATTGTGGATTTAGTAATGGTACAGCATCTGTATTCGTTGGCAATGGTTCTGGAAGTTATACTTATAGTTGGAGCAACGGTGGTTCAACACAATCTATTTCAAATCTTTCTGCTGGTACTTATTCAGTAACAGTAGTAGATGTTGTATCTGGTTGTACTACTAGTTGCCAAACAACAGTAGGAACTTCAAATACAATTACTGCCAATGCAGTGAGTACAAATACTACTTGTGGTCTGTCTAACGGCTCTGCAACAGCAACAGGTTCAAATGGATCTGGAAGTTATGGGTATTTATGGAACACAGGTGGAACGAATGCAACTATAAATTCACTGAGTGCTGGTACTTATACTGTAACTGTAACTGACTTAGTTTCAGGTTGTACAGCAACTGCCTCAACAACTGTAGGAGCTTCTAATCAATTATCAGCAACAGCAAGTAGTGCTCATACAACTTGTGGAGAAAATAATGGATCAGTTGCAGCAATTGCTTTAAATGGTTCTGGTAACTATTCATATGTATGGAATACTGGAAATCTGACTTCAGTAGTTTCTGGATTAGGTGCAGGTACATATAATGTTACTGTAACAGATATCGTAACAGGTTGTACAACAACAGTATCAGCAACTGTAAATGCATCAAATGCAATCTCAGCAACTGCAATTGCAAACAACACTACATGTGGAAGCAATAATGGTTCAGTGACAGCCTTTGGCGCTAATGGATCTGGAAGTTATGCTTACGCTTGGAATACAGGTAGTACAAATGCAACTATCACATGGTTAGGTACAGGAAACTATTCAGTGACTGTAACTGACTTATTAACAGGATGTACGGCAACGGCAAATGCTTTTGTAATTGGATCTAACACAATTACTGCTAGCGCAACTGCTACGCATACAACTTGTGGTGATAATAATGGTTCAGCAACAGCATCTGGATCAAACGGTTCAGGAGCTTATACTTATGAATGGAGTACAGGAAGTACATCTGCAACTATTTCTAATTTAGCAGCAGGAACATATAGTGTAACTGTAACTGATGTTAACTCAGGTTGTATGGCTTCTTCTTCAGTTTTTGTTTCTCCATCTAATCTTATAAGTAGTGTCGTAACGACATCGAATGGAACATGTGGTACAAATTCTGGAAGTGCAACTGCTACTGGTATTAATGGCTCTGGAAATTATTCATATGTATGGAGTAATGGTGGATTAACATCTACAATTTCAGGATTGGGAGCTGGAACTTATGGCGTGACAATAACGGATCTTGTTTCTGGTTGTATTACAACTAACCAAGCTGTTATTCATCCATCAACAGCTATTTCTTGCTCAGTTCAAGGAGCTAATACTTCTTGTGGTCTGAATAATGGAACGGCAACAGTTTCAACATTTAATGGTACAGGAGCTTATACATATTCTTGGAGTAATGGAGGTTCTACTGAAACTATTACAGACTTGACACCAGGTACCTATACTGTAACAGTAACTGACGCTAATACAGGTTGTGCTACAACTTGTCATGTTACAATTCTAGGTTCTACACCATTATCATGTAACGCGAATAGTACTAATACAAGCTGTGGACTTTCAAATGGTACAGCATCTGTAAGCGTAAGCAATGGTTCAGGTAACTATTCTTACACATGGAATACAGGCATGAATACTCAGTCAATAAGTAATCTTGCAGCAGGCACTTACAGTGTAACAGTTGTGGATAACTTGACTGGATGTTTAACTTCTTGTAATATAAATGTGAATGCTTCTCATCCGATTACTTGTAGTGTCTCATCGACTGATAGTAATTGTGGATTGTCAAATGGTACAGCAACAGTAAATCCTGCAAATGGATCAGGTAGTTATAGTTACTCTTGGAGTAATGGTCAATCTACTCAAACGATAAGTGGATTAACCGCTGGAACTTATTCTGTAACAGTTATTGATAATGTTTCAAATTGTATAACTACTTGTTCTACAGTTGTCGGAACTTCAGTTGATTTAGTATGTACTGCTTCTTCTTCTCCAACTAGTTGTGGATTAAGTAATGGTAGTGCTTCTGTATCTGTTATTAATGGATCTGGAAATTATACTTACACATGGAGTAATGGTGGAATTACACAAACGATTAATAATTTAGCCGCGGGTAATTATACCGTTATGGTAACCGATAATGTTACAGGTTGTTCTACGACTTGTTCAACATCTGTTCAATCGTCTGCAGGAATTTCTTGTAACATAAATGCTACAAATGCAAGTTGTGGATTGTCAAATGGTACGGCTACAGTCAATGTAACAAATGGTACTGGTAATTATGCTTACTCTTGGAGTAATGGTAATACTAGTCAAACTGTTACAGGCTTAGCTGCAGGTACTTATAGTGTAACAGTAACTGATTTAGCATCAGGATGTGTGACAACATGTTCAACTACGATCTTTGGATCAAATGCTATTTCTTGTAACGCATCAAGTACTAATGCAAGTTGTGGTCTAAGCAATGGAACTGCAACTGTACAAGTATTTAATGGATCAGGAAACTATAATTATACTTGGTCTAATGGTCAAAATACTCAAACAATAACTGGATTATCTTCAGGAACATATACTGTTACTGTTGTGGACGTAACTAGTGGGTGTATAACTCATTGCTCTACAAGTTTAACTAGTGGTTCTTTACCAGTTTGTTCGGTTACAACAACACCTTCATCTTGTAGTGAAGCAAATGGTACAGCTACAGTAATAGTTGGTGGTGGCACTGGAAGCTATTCATATCTATGGAGTAATGGACAAACCACAACCTCTATCTCAGGATTGGATGTGGGTAGCTATTCTGTAACCGTTACTGATAGTGCAGGTTGTTCTACAACTTGTACAGGTACAGTAACTGGCTCAACTTCAATTTCATGTGAAGTTGTTACGACTCAAGAATCATGTGGATTAAATAATGGAACAGCTAGTGTCATCGTGACAGGAGGTTCTGGAGTTTATTCTTACTTATGGAATACTGGAGGAACTGGTTCTACAATAGTTGGATTACCAGGAGGAACATACTCAGTGACTGTGACAGACCAAACGGGTTGTTTCACTACTTGCTTTGGTGTAGTTCAAGGATCTGAAGCTCCAACTTGCTCAATAACAAGTAATCCAGAAAATTGTGGACAAAATAATGGTAGTGCTACTGTTACTGGATTTGGTGGCGCAGGTGCTTATACTTACATGTGGAGCAATGGTGCAACATCATCAACGGCGATTTCATTATCAGCTGGAACTTATGTTGTTACTGTTACCGATGCAGCAGGTTGTACAAGTACATGTAGTGTTAATGTTGGAGAAACATCTGCTCCAGTTTGTAGTACATCAAGTACTAATGCTTCTTGTAACTTAAATGGCGGAACAGCTACTGTAAGTGCACAAGGCGGCGTTGGAGGATATACTTACTTATGGAGTAATGGCGGAACAACAAGTCAAATTATTAATGTTCCAGCAGGAAACTACTCTGTTACTGTTACTGATGCAGTAGGTTGTTCAACATCTTGTGACGTAATTGTAGGTTCAGATCCATTACCAGTATGTACTGTGTCTAGTTCAGATGCAACATGTGGTGTTAATAATGGAATGGCGAGTGTTACGGCAACTGGCGGATCAGGCGGATATACTTATGCTTGGTCAAATGGTCAATCAACTGCAACTATAACTGGATTACTTTCAGGAGTATATAATGTAGTTGTAACAGATAGTAATGGTTGCTCTACTAGTTGTACTGTAACTGTAGGTGAAATTCTTCCTACTACTTGTCAAACTGTTTCTACTAATACGACTTGTGGAGAATCTAACGGTACAGCAACTGTAATTGCAAACGGTGGAATTGGAAACTATACTTACTTATGGAGTAATGGCGCAACAACATCTGATATCTCTAATCTTCAAGCAGGTACTTATCAAGTAACTGTGACAGATGGAAATGGGTGTTCTAGTGAATGTGAGGCAACTGTCTTAAATTCTGGCGGCGGTCCTGTATGTAATGTAACTGGAGTTGATGCAACTTGTGGCGATCCAAACGGTATGGTCATGGTTAGCATTACTCAGGGTCAAGCACCATTTACATACTTATGGAGTACAGGTGGAACAGGAACAGAAATCTCAGGCTTACTCGGTGGCGAATACAGCGTAACTGTAACCGATGCTACGGGATGTTCTTCAGTTTGCAGTACAACAATTGAGTCCTTAGGAGGACCTTCTGTAACTGTGGTGACTGAAAATGCTAACTGTGGTCTGTCAGATGGAACGGCAACAGCTAATGCATTTGGTGGAAATGGTCTTTATACTTACTTATGGAGTAATGGTGGAACGACACCAACAATTTATGGTCTTGCTCCAGGAACTTATTCTGTGACTGTAACAGATCAAAAAGGTTGTGTAGTAATGGCTTCTGGTTCACTTGAGAATTCTCAAGCTAATTGTAACGCAGAAGTTGGAAACTTTGTTTGGAATGATGCTGATGGTGATGGAATTCAAGATGCTACTGAATCTCCAATTGAAGGTGCAACAGTTACACTTTATGATGCTAATACCGGAAATCTGGTTAATCAATTAATAACTAACTCAGATGGTGAATACTGTTTCACTGGATTGATTCCAGGTGATTACTATATTGAATTAACATCATTGCCAATTTCATTGACTAATTATGTTGCAACAATGCATAATCCTAATTTAATTGGAATCAATAGTGATATTACAGGCGATAATGGACATTGGACTACAAGTACGTTCTCAGTTATACTTGGAGAAGTAAACAAGAGTATTGACCTCGGTGTTTATCTGGGAGCAACAATTGGTAACCAAGTATTCTGTGATAATCCACTTGAAGGATTACCTAACTTATTCGATATTGCAGATACACCATTTGCAGGTGTAACAGTATCATTATTTAGTTTCGATACGAATACAGGCGTGGCGACCTTTGTTGATTCTCATGTTACTGATGATACAGGTATATATCTATTTGAAGGATTGCCAGCAGGTATTTATTATATTGAAGCAGATGTAATGGCAATGGATAAAGAATTTGTTACAGCCAATGCAAGTTATTTTGATTCATCAATCGATGATTATGTACAAGATGATAATATTGATAGTGACATTACATTCTTAGTATTATCTGAGCAAATGGCTAGTGGTGAAACGCACAGTGTAGGTAGAACTAATTATATTCCTGTCCAAGCTGGAGATGAAAACCTTACAATTGATATTGGATTGGGCGAGACAACAGTTCCAATTGAGTTGTTTGACTTCACAGGAGTATGGAACGATGACGAACAGCAGACTGAATTGCAGTGGGTTACTGCCACAGAAATAAATACCGACTTCTTTGGTGTTGAAAGAACGAGAGATCTTTCTGAAGACTTCACAGAAATAGGAACAGTCGATGCTGCAGGAAACAGTGTAGATATCTTATACTACGGATTTAATGACACTGATATTTTTGAATCAGGAACTTATTACTACAGATTAAGAATTGTAGATCTTGATGGATCTTACGAATATTCTAAAATTGTAGCTGTAAAAGTTATTTATGATGAAAGAGATCAGAAAATCTCACTCGCAGTTTATCCGAATCCAGTGATTGAAGAAATTACTATAGATGTAACTGTCGAAAGAGAAGCAGCATTCGAAGGTGGAATCTATGACGCGATTGGACAATTGATACAGAAAGTAAATATTGCTGTTGTAAAAGCAGGTAGAAATGCGATCAGCATCGATATTAACGACCTACCAGTTGGTACTTATGTACTGAGAGTAATGGTCGATGATAAAGTACTAATTGAAAAAATTAGTAAAACTGAATAATTAAGAAAATAAAGATTTTCTAAATTGGTATCTCAAGGAGCCTTCACTCGAAGGCTCCTTTTTTAATTTATAATATTGGTTTTGAATTAAGCCTTAAGAAATTCTTCCCCAATCCCTTTTACCAGAATTCAAAATAGACAAACGGCCTTTTAATATTTTATTTTTTTCATGCTCAAGCAGTGGATCATTATCAAGAATGTTTTCTACTATGTGCCTTCCGGTTTGTAATAATGTTTGATCTAAAACAACATTGAAAAGATTAAATTCCTTTACGCCACTTTGTCGTGTGCCTTCAATGTCGCCAGGCCCTCTTAATTTAAGATCAGCTTCAGCAATCTTAAAACCGTCATTTGTTGAAACCATTGTATTAATCCTAGTCTTTGCTTCTCTGCTGAGCTTATATCCTGACATTAAAATACAATAAGATTGCTCTGCTCCTCTTCCAACTCGACCTCTTAATTGATGTAATTGAGAAAGACCAAAACGTTCCGTGTTTTCAATGGCCATAACTGATGCATTTGGAACATTAACGCCAACTTCAATTACAGTAGTTGCTACCATGATTTGTGTTATCCCTTTTACAAATCGCTGCATCTCCATCTCTTTGTCCTGAGGTTTCATTCTGCCATGAACCACACTTATTTTAAATTCAGGAGGTGGAAAATAATTCAGTAGCCTTTCATAACCTTCTTGCAAATTTGCTAAGTCTAATTTTTCAGATTCGTCGATAAGCGGATAAACAATGTAAATTTGCCTGCCTTTTTTTATTTCATCATGAAAAAATGCTATCACTTGTGGTCTGTTTCGCTCTGTCTTATGGATCGTTTTGATTTCTTTCCGACCGGGTGGAAGCTCGTCAATAACCGAAACATCCAAATCTCCATAAACAGTCATTGCTAACGTTCTTGGAATAGGCGTAGCAGTCATGACTAATATATGCGGAGGCTTATTATCTTTTGCCTTCAACCAAAGCTTAGATCTTTGCATGACACCAAATCTATGTTGCTCGTCAATAATTGATAATCCCAAATTATGAAATTTGACAGGATCTTCTAAAACGGCATGTGTACCAATTAATATGTGAATGTTGCCAAGTTCTAAATGATGAAGTAACTCTTTTCGTGTTTTTCCTTTTACACTTCCTGAAAGAAATGCCACCCTAATTCCCAATCCTTTAACGGATTCAACTATAGACTGAAAATGCTGTTGTGCTAATATCTCTGTAGGCGCCATTAAAACAGATTGAAACCCATTATCTAAAGCGATCAACATAGATAACAAACCAACCATTGTTTTACCACTCCCTACATCTCCTTGAAGCAACCTGTTCATTTGAGTCTTTGATCCCAAGTCTGCTCTTATTTCTTTTATAACACGCTTCTGCGCACCTGTTAATTCAAAAGGAAGTTTTTCTTTGTAAAAGCGATTGAAGTATTTACCTACTTGGGCAAACTCATGGCCGTTAAATTTAAGTCTTCTCTTATGCTTGTTAAAAATCATTCTTAATTGAAAGAAAAATATTTCTTCAAACTTAATTCGGTTTTTTGCCTTTTCTAATAAATCAAATGAATTAGGAAAATGAATGTTTTTTATCGCCTCTAATTTTGGTATCAATTTTAATTGATTCAGAATGTATTCTGGTAGCGTTTCAGGTAAATCTTCTTCGTTTAAAGTTTTGATAAGTAATCGTAAAATTTTACATCTGGCTTTATTATCGAAACCAAGACGATTTAATTTTTCTGTATTGTGATAAACAGGTTCAAAGGAAGTTTTAATAACTTTTCCTGAAGTTATTTTTTCAAGCTCCGGGTGAGCCATCGTAATTTTTCCTTTAAAATTACTAACCTTACCATATGCAAGATATTCCGCATTTAAGTCAAGATATTTTTCAATGTAATTGACACCTTTAAACCAGACTAATTCAATGAAACCAGACCCATCCTTAAGGGTTGCTGTAAGTCTGGCCTTTCTCTGACCTTTGACAATTTTTTTTGATATTATTCTCCCTTTAACTTGAACCGCATCGCTGGTTCCTAAATCTTTAATGTGGGTGATAACACTTTTGTCTACATATCTGAACGGAAAATGAAAAAGCAAATCATATGCAGTAAAAATGCTGAATTCCTTTTGTAACAAATCAGCTTTTAAAGGACCTATCCCTTTTAAATATGCTACTGATTTGTTTAGTTTGTCTGAATTCATTTGCATAAAAAAAATCAAAATCCTTTTGCCAGTCAAATATTATGAGACAAATATTAATAAAGAACATATATATTTTTTGCTAAAAAATTGAAATTCGTTCAACAAATTAAATAAATTACAATTTTTAGAACTTATTTGCAGGATAATCGCTTAATTGATGAGGAAGCAAATTTAATTCTTATTTATAATGACAGAATCAAAAAGACAAAGGCAAACGGCAGAAATAATACGAAGACATTTTGGTGTCGTATTACAACAAGAGGGTAGCTATATTTATGGACAGGCATTTGTAACTGTAACTAAAGTATATGTGACACCTGATATTAGCCAAGCCAAAATTTATTTAAGTGTCTATAATGTTGAAGATAAGCAAGTCATCATAGATAAGATATCAGCACATTCACACCACCTTAAAAAGAATTTAGCTTACCGAATAAAAAAGCATGTTCGAAGAATTCCTGAAATAGCATTTTACAATGATGAAACACTTGATGAGATGTACAAAGTAAATTCTCTACTAGATGAAGTACTAAAAAATGATGCAAATATTCGAGAACAAGAGTAAAACACTCATTATTTTGAGGTAAAAAGGAGATATTCAGCTTTATGTATTAAAAAGTTAGTAATATGTTAGGGCTTTTCCTATTTTTGGCTTTTAATAAGCTTTAACTTAGTTTATATGCCAATCGATGTATTATTAGGTCTCCAATGGGGAGATGAAGGCAAGGGTAAGATTGTAGATTACCTAGCCAACAATTACGATATTATAGCAAGATTTCAAGGTGGTCCAAATGCAGGTCATACGATAGTAATTGGTGATCAAAAACACGTATTGCACACAATACCTTCAGGAGTCTTTAGATCTGAAGTTATAAATGTCATAGGAAATGGTGTCGTGATAGATCCTATTGTATTGGCAAGGGAATTAAATGAATTGCAAGCATTAGGTGTGGATACCAGTAATATTTATATTGCGAGAAAAGCGCATTTAATATTGCCAACGCACAGGTATCTTGATGCTGCTTCTGAAGCGTCAAAAGGCAAGCAAAAAATTGGTTCAACTTTAAGAGGGATTGGGCCAACCTATATGGATAAAACTGGTCGAAATGGATTACGAATAGGAGACCTTGAACATCCAAACTTTAAATCAAAATATACAAGTTTAAAAGAAAAGCATTTACAGCTAGGCAAGATTTATGCTGACGTAGATTTTGATTTTGAAGCAGAAGAAAAACAATGGTTTGATTGCCTTGAAAAAGTAAAAGAATTGAAGTTTATTGATAATTCATATTTTATAAATAATGCATTGAAAGAAGGGAAAACCATCTTAGCTGAAGGGGCGCAAGGATCAATGCTAGATATAGATTATGGAACCTATCCATTTGTGACTTCTTCAAATACATTAACAGCTGGAGTATGTGTCGGTTTGGGTGTTTCCCCAAAAACGATTGGCAAAATATTTGGAATAACTAAATCATATTGTACTCGAGTTGGAAGCGGACCTTTTCCAACAGAATTAGATAATGAAGTAGGAGAGGAGCTTAGAAAAATCGGTAATGAATTTGGTGCAACGACAGGTCGTCCACGTCGAACAGGTTGGATTGATCTGCCACAATTAAAATATACCATTATGTTGAATGGTGTTGATCATCTTTGCATTACCAAAATGGATTGTCTCAATACATTTGAAAATATCGAAATGGCAACCCATTATAATTATGATGGTAATAGAACACAGGAATTACCTTACGATCTGGCTTCTGATAAACTAAAACCTGAATACCAATCAATCCCAGGTTGGAATGAAGACATTTGTTCTATTAAAGATTATGCTTCGTTACCAGTTAAAGTAAAAGACTATGTTCAGTTTTTAGAAGATTATTTGGAAGTAAAAGTGACAATGTTAAGTACGGGTCCAGAAAGGGATAGCCTGATAATCAAAGATTAAATTATTTATGGGCAGTAATTCGGTATTGGTATTCTAAATTGGTATCGTCAGTTTCAATAAAAGAAAAACCTGCTTCATATAATTCTTCCTCTACAACATGAAGATAAGCTCTATATTCATATAGAGGGGCTTCAATTGAATCAGGAATGCGCTTTGTTTTGAAATCAACAATAACCACTTTACCGCCTTCTTTTAAGTTTTTCCGTAAGTTTCTAAAGTAATCTAATCGATTTGAAATATAAGCGATTGTGTTTACAATCAGTGCGATATCGACTTCGTTGGGTTCTAATTTTGGATCATTTTCTTGCGCCAATCTTGTGGATAATCTGTCTTGCTGGTTGGCAGGTAATGCTGATTTTATTTGATCTAATACCTTGACAGCTTCAGGATCAATATCAATAGCAATAACATGTTTTGCTTTAGATTGTTTGATTAATTTAAAAACAAAATATCCTAGTTCTCCAGCTCCAATATCTGCAACGACCTTTCCTTCTAAATCTCCTAATTGACTGATTATAAATCCTGGTTTTTGCCAATTATTTCTCGGATCAATAGTGTCTTGTGGTTTTTCTTCTTCTTTCTTTTGAACATCTTCAGCAACAACATTATCTTCATTTTCTAATTTAGGTTTATCGTTTTCATTGCATCCTGTATTGAGTATCATACAAGATAAAAATAAAAACAAGGTCAAAATTTTACTCATAAATTAGAAATTGAAAAGTGAAAGTTAATAAAACTTTACGTGAATAATCTATAATTTATATTTTTTGATATAAGTCAGAAATAAAAGCCTCTATTGCTTTACGCACCCTTCTTCCTTTTACTGAGAAGCCATTTACAATAATTGAAAAACTATACCATTTTTTTGAATTAGAATAAAAGTATCCTGAATAACTCTGTACCCCTTCCATACTGCCGCTCTTAAGCCAAATCCGACCTTTAATGTTTTTATTTTTAAACATATGTTTTACTGTTCCTTGGTAACCTCCCTTTGGTAATAGCAGTGTGGCTTCCTTTATGCTCATTTCATCAGCATATTTAGATAAAAAACTAGCCATTGCAAAGCTTGATATATTGTTGCGTGCAGATAGACCACTGCCATCGTGAATTATAATATTAGAGTTATTTATCCCATATGATTTAAGATGCTTTTTTACAACTGCTATTCCATTCTGACCACTTCCTTGACCCCTTTCTTTTAATCCCATAATCTTCAAATTTGATTCAGTAAAAAGATTATGACTTTCTAGGTTTGCTAATCTTGCAATAGACTTGAGGGGAGGTGATTTATAATTCCAAATTATTTTATACTTTTTCTTATATGGTTTTACCAATACTTTTAAATCGTCAGATTGTATATTTTCACTTATCAGTTTTTGTCTTAATTTCTCCCCAAAAAATTTAGGTGGATCAGGAATAGAACCTTTTATTTGAAAACCATTTTTGCCTTGAGGAATAGTGCCTACAATTCTTTTATCATAGTTGTAAGGACCTCCAAAAATATAGGCTTGATCTCCTGTATGACTGCTATCGATGCTTATTTCATTCGATAATTTTAAATTATTTATTGATGGTTTAACATAATTTATTTTTGGGACAGATCCAATGGGACCATTATTGTTAAATCCAATGGCATATAAATTCTCGTTAATATTGAATCCCCAAGCTCCTGTTGCATAATAATTTCCTAAATCATTCCACTGCCAAGTTGGAGCAACAGGGTAGCTGTCAAAAATTGATTCATCAATAATTAAATTACCTTTTATACAATTAATTCCTACTGAAAGAATTTTATTACAAACAAGTTCTAAAAATTGATCCATAGAATAGGTTCCTTTAATTTTTTTTGAACCAAGACTGGGATCTCCACCACCAACAATAATGATATCACCTTCAAGCGTACCGTCAGCTCTTATCTTGCCAGAATAAGCTACTGTAGTTTCATATGTGAAGTTAGGACCAAGAACTTGTAAAGCGATTAAGTTAATGAAGAGTTTCAAAGATGATGCAGGGACTAAATTCTTTTGTGATCTATAAGCAATTATTTCTTCTTGAGATGAAATATCAATAACGGATACACTTGCATTTGAAGAAGTAAATATACCTTTGTTAAAATACCGTTCAATTGAAGCATTAATTTTACCTAAATCTTGGCTAATGAGATTTACAGTAAAAAATAATAAAATAATTAATTTATAATGTTTCACTTTCGTAACCTATATGAAAAAGGGCATCACCTTGATTAACAACAGATGCATTGTTGTGACCAATAATAAATCCAGTTTTATGGCTTATTACGCTAATTGATTTTTGGCCATTCGGATCATTAATAGTTCCCAGTTTGTCTCCTCTACTAACAGATTCCCCAGACTGTTTTGTCCAAATAAATATACCAGAATAGGAAGCACGAAGCCAGGATGTTTTTTTAATAAGTACTTTTTCTTTTTTCTTATTCAACTTTCTAAATGATGCAGGTAAAATGCCTAGAAAGCCTAAACAATTTTTAAGTCCTCTCAAGCCATTATCGATTGCAAGACTGCTTAACCTTACAGATTCTCCACCTTCATATACTAAAGTTGGTATAGATAGATCTTTGGCTGTCCTTCTTAATGATTTAGGAATTGTTCCGCCTTGAATTAAAAGAGGCGCATCAAATTTAATGGCCAACTCAGCAGCAACTTTGTCAAATTTGCTGTATCTGATTTGAGGGTAATTAAATCTAGAATCTCCTCCAGTATGAAAATCGAAAATATAATCTACATTCGGTAATATATATTTCGTAACGGTTCTTGCAATTCTCGATGCCAAAGAGCCATTCATAGTGCCAGGAAAACTTCTGTTTACATCCTTACCATCTGGGACATACCTGTTAAAATTTATAAAGCCATACACATTTAAAAGTGGAATAACAATTACACTCCCTGATTTTAAATTATCTAATGTATCGCCATTTAAAAAACGTCTGACAATTTCAATGCCATTTATTTCGTCACCATGAACGCCACCTAAGATTAAAGTTGTAGGTCCTTCTACCTTACTTCTAAATACATGAGCGAATATGGTTATTTTAGTATCTGAAGGTAAACGTCCTACATTTAATTTTACAACACCACTTTCTCCTGGTTTAAAAACTTCTTTATCTATTACAATATCTTTAGCCATTCTACGCTTGTTTTGCATTTCTTTCCACGAAATTAATAATTCGTCCAGCAATATCTACTTTAGTTGTGGTTTCTATACCTTCTAGACCAGGAGAAGCATTAACTTCTAATACTAATGGGCCACGTTGGGATCTTAACATATCCACTCCTGCTACAGTTAGTCCTAGACTTTTTGCTGCCTTTAGAGCAACTTCCTTCTCGTTATCCGTGATTTCTATTTTTGATGAAGTGCCGCCTCTATGCAGATTAGATCTGAATTCGCCTTCTTTAGCCTTTCTTTTCATACTGCCTACAATTTCTCCATCGACAATAAAAATCCTGATATCAGTTCCTTTTGACTCTTTAATGAATTCCTGCATCATAGACTTTTGTTTGGCTCTATTGAAAGCATCAAGAATTGATTCGGCTTGTACTTTATTGTCTGCCAGAACAACTCCTATACCATGTGTGCCATTTATTAATTTTACAACAACTTGATCTCCAGGAATTTCTTTTAATAAATTTTTATATAAGTAACTGTTGTTAGAAACTATTGTCTTAGGTAATTGCAGACCGTTTGCTGCTAATATTTGTGAACAACTTAATTTATTTCTTGCTTTTATCAAAGCATCTGAAGAAAGACTTGTGAAAACATTAAGATGTTCGAACTGTCTTATAACGGCTGCTCCAAAGTTAGTCCAGGAAGCCCCTATCCTTGGAATGATGGCATCAATATCTTTAAGAACTTGTCCTTGGTATGATATAGTTAATTTTCCATCTTCTATTATTAAATCACAATTAACATAATCAATAATTCTTGCGTAATGGTGCCTAAGTCTAGCAGCTCTCGCTAAACTTTGAGTGCTGTAAAGTCCTGGGTTTCTGGAAAGTATAGCAATATTCATAACTATTTTTTATCGCTCGTACAACAATTTAATAAAAGATGGGGTCAGTAAAATTAAATAAGAATTTAATTTACTTAAATTATTATGACATATTTATTTTCTGCTTATGAATATATTCCTAGCTAATATTAAATATGTCTTTATGATATGAAATTTATTATATCTTAAAGTTTCCAGAATTGCGATTAAATAACATTGAACAAAAGTATTTATGGATTTTGTAAAGAACGATAAGAAAATTATCAATGGATGGGCTTTCTTTGATTGGGCAAACTCTGCATTTACTTTGGTTATATCAACAGCAGTGTTCCCACCATATTTTGCAGAATATGCTCCGAATATGGTGACAGTTTTTGGGTCGGAAATTGACAGTAATTCATTATTTTCTTATTCAATAACGTTTGCCTATTTACTTATTGCATTTATGACCCCGATGCTATCAGGGATTGCTGATTTTAGTGGTAGAAGGAAAATATTTTTAAAGCTATTCACCATAATTGGTTCTGTCAGTTGTGTTGCTCTTTATATTTTTGATCCAGAATCTCAATTATTTCTTCTGTTAATGTTTTATGTTTTAGGTACAATCGGATTTGGAGGAGGCATTGTTTTTTATAACGCCTATCTTCCAGAAATAAGTACCGAAGATCAATATGATGCAGTCAGTGCTAAGGGATATGCTTATGGTTATGTAGGGTCTGTTTTTTTATTATTGATCATTTTATTGATGATAACTTTTAATGAAAGCCTTGGGATCGAAAAAAAGGAAGCGGTGAAGCTTGGGTTTATTTTGGTTGGTGTTTGGTGGATTGCATTTGCACAAATAACATTCAGAAGACTACCTGAAGATAAGTCTAGTCCGTTCAGTTTAGGCTTGCTAAAAAAAGGTTTCGATGAAGTTAAATTGGTAGGTAGAAAAATTATGACAGAGCTGAATACAGTCAAGTTTTTATCTTCATATTTTTTCTTTATTGCTGGAGTAAACGTTGTTATTTTATTAGCCAGTATCTTTGCCAAAGATGAGTTGGGCTTTGAAAGTAGCCAATTGATTTTACTCATTTTATTGTTACAATTTCTAGCCGCTATTGGTGCTTATTTATTTGCATATATTTCTGATAAATTTGGAAATAAAGAATCTTTAATGATTCAAATATTTATTTGGATAGGCATTTGTATCGCAGCTTACTTTACGAATAGCGTGGCAAGTTTCTATATCGTTTCAGTTTTTGTAGGTTTGGTTTTTGGAGGTATTCAATCCTTATCAAGGTCAACATACTCAAAACTTATCTCGGATGATGAGATACCTTTAACATCCTATTTTAGTTTTTATGATGTCTTAACTAAATTGGCTGTTGTTTTAGGAACTTTTGTATTTGGATTTGTTAATCAGATAACAGGGAATATGAGATATTCTGTCTTAGCATTGTCAGTATTTTTTGTGATAGGAGCAATTATTTTAGCAAGTGTCAAAGTGGCTCACGCAAAACAAAAAACTTAATCAATCAATTCGTAACAACCAATGTCTGGTGAAGTTGTACTTCTTAATTCTTCTAAAATATCTAAAGTTACAAATGGTATAATTGATCCTTTATTTTGGGCAACACTCATCGTATCTAAAGAGTAGATATCCTCATCAACATTTAGGAATACGGTATCTTGTCGTGTGGCTGTGACACAATCTTTACAATTGTCAAAGAAGTTTGGAAATTGATCGGCATTAAGCAGCTCATCCACTGTAACGACACAATTATTAAAATCATAATTAAAAAGAAATGGATCTTCGCCATTTGAAATATCAAAAAATCCGATTTCATCATCATCATTGCCTGTGAAAATGCAATTATTAAAAGTTCCTCTCAAACCATTAAAAAGTACAGTTGCACAATCTGCATCTAAACATTTTATATTATTGGCATTTAAAGCAGGATCCTGATTGTTATAATTGGCTATTGTACAATAATTGAACAGGTAGTCTCCGCCAAAATTTAAACTCAGGCCTGATCCTCCATTTTGATAAAACAAAGAATTTTCTGCATAAATATTGGCATGTGATGCTGTTAAGCCGCTTCCAGAAGTATATGCAAATATTGATGATTCTATTCGCAGACTTGCTGCTGAATCGACAGACACGCCAACTATTGAATTTCTAACATGTGTATGACTTAGAACATTTCCTTTCGAGCCTTGACTAATTAATATGCCTGACCACTGACCTTGCACTTCTTCAAATTCCATTTCCAACCTGTCAGTCTGAAATGTTACAGGCTCTTCTAAAGTTCCATTTGACACAAGAGATCCATTTTCTAATAACACCAAAAGACCATCATTGAAAACACCTAAATCATTTATAGCAATGCCACCATGTACAAAAACTTCCGTCCCTGGAGGTAATACAAGATCACAACTGTCAATCAATAACACACCATACAAGACATATGGTTTTGGATCATCCCAAGTCCATGTTCCAAAATCACAACTTACATAATTGACTGTCCCGCCACTCTCTCTACTTGGAATATAATTTGCATTTTGACCCCAAGCTTCTAAAAGAACGCTATAATCTGAGTCATTGACTTTAAAATTTACATTTTCCTCAATGAAAAATGGACTTATGCTGACTGGGTTATCTGGGTCAATAGTTACTTCAGCAAAAACATATATACTATCTGTAGGCTCAATCCTTATATTTTCAACAGCATTCATCTGAATACCATCAACATTAATTCTGAAAAAGCTTCCTGAAGGCTTGTCAAGAGAAATGGAATTGATAATTACAGTTTCTTCCAAATCATTATAAATCTTAAAAAATCTTGTTGCAGACCCAGCTTGAGTAAAAACCGTATCAAATCTTAATGTATCTAAGGAAAATCTAAGTGGAATATTACTATCTGTTGCAATAACTTCTTCTTGGCAAGCGCTCAATGAAATCATTATACCGCATAAGATAACAAAGAAATAAGTGATAGACTTTTCAGGCATGCTTTGAATTGAATCTTGAATTATGGGTACTAAACGTTTTGATGGCATCTTCTATTGAAAAAATACGTGTAAAAATAGAGTTTTATGAAGACTATTGTCATTTTTTGTCATTTAATCACATAGTAATAAGCTAGATTTGTGCTTCAATCGTAATTAATATAATGATTAGTGATAACTGATGTAATTATTCCTGCGTATAATGAGGAAGAATCAATATCGAAGGTGATTCTTGATATTCCTAAGTCGATTGTCAGACACATTATTGTTTGCAATAACAACAGTAGTGATAACACTAAAATAGTGGCTGAGCAATGTGGTGCTGTTGTAGTAGACGAACCAAAAAAAGGCTATGGTGGCGCTTGTCTTAAAGGAATGGATTATATTAAAAGTTTGGAAGTCAAACCAGATATTATTGTTTTTTTAGATGGAGATTATTCCGATCATCCAGAAGAGATGCCCAAGTTATTAAATCCGATTATAAATGATAACATGGATATGGTCATTGGTTCAAGAGCCTTAGGAAATCTTGAAAAGGGGGCAATGCAACCACAGCAAGTGTTTGGGAATTGGTTGGCAACTTGCCTGATTAAAATGATTTATCAATATACATTTACAGATTTAGGACCTTTTCGTGCAATTAAATATCCAGTATTAATGGAGATAGATATGCAAGACAAAGATTTTGGATGGACGGTTGAAATGCAAGTCAAGGCAGCTAAGCTAAAATTAAAATGTACTGAAGTGCCTGTTTCTTACAGAAAACGAATTGGTGTTTCTAAAGTTTCGGGTACTGTAAAAGGGACAATATTGGCGGGGCATAAAATTTTATGGACAATTTTTAAATTGATATAATATGGGTTTGTTGGGATATATAGTTATTGGTTTGTATTTGTTTTGCTTAAGCTATATAACCATATATTGCCTTTTTCAATTTCATCTTTTGCTGCATTATACAAAGCATAAAAGAGCAGAAAAAAAATCAGAAATCATTGTTCCTGAAATGAATGGGGAATGGCCATCCGTTACGATTCAGTTGCCTATTTTTAATGAATACTTTGTTGTAGAGCGTCTGATTGATAATATTGCAAGCTTAGATTATCCAAAAGATAAATTTGAAATTCACATTTTGGATGACAGTACAGATGAAACAATTGAACTATCTAAAAAGAAAGCAGCGGAGTACAGAGCAAAAGGATTTAATATACAATGCATAACAAGGGAAGAACGCAAAGGATACAAAGCAGGTGCATTGAAGGATGCTATGGCTTTTGCAAAAGGAGAGTTTATTGCCATCTTTGATGCTGACTTTTTACCGAACCCTACTTTTCTAAAAGATACAGTGCCTTATTTTAATGATGATAAAGTTGGTGTGGTACAAACAAGATGGGGACATATCAATCAAGGGTACTCGCTTATTACAGAACTTCAAGCATTTCAATTAAATGTCCACTTTACAGTTGAGCAACAGGGCCGTGAATCAGCAGATTACTTATTACAATTTAATGGAACAGCAGGCGTTTGGAGGAGGCAAACAATTGAAGATGCTGGCGGATGGGAAGCAGATACTTTAACTGAAGATTTAGATCTCAGTTACAGAGCGCAACTCAAAGGTTGGAAAATAAATTACTTGGAGGAAGTCTTGTCTCCTGCGGAATTGCCTGCAGAAATGATTGGATTAAAATCTCAACAGTTCAGATGGATGAAAGGTGGAGCTGAAACTGCTAAAAAGTTGCTTCCGACAATATGGAAAAGCAAATTGAATCTCATGAAAAAGATTCATGCATCAATTCACCTGATGGGGAGTACGATATTTTTATTTGTATTCTTTATGGGTGTTCTGAGCGTGCCGTTATTATCAGTAATTAATCCGCTTAATCTCAATACTGATATCTTAAGCATATTTTTAATCAGCCTAGTTGCTATTATTGCTGTTTATTATGTAGCTAATGTTAATACAGCTTGGGATAATCAAAATAAGCTAAAGTCATTTATTAAATTCATTTTTATATTTCCTTGCTTTTTAGCTTTGTCAATGGGCTTATCTTTCCATAATTCACTGGCTGTGTTGCAAGGATACCGAGGTAAAAAATCTTCATTCGTCAGAACACCAAAGTTTAATATCAAAGGCATCACCGATAGTTTAAATACAACAAAATACAGGGGAAGTAAGATTTCAATGGTAACGATATTAGAAGGCATATTGGCACTTTACTTTCTACTAGGGATTGGTCTTGGAATAAAATTAGGTGATAACTCATTAATTTTGTTCCATGCATTATTATGTTTTGGCTACGGGACAATTTTTTATTATTCGGTAAAGCATTTAAGATATCAAACCTAATTTTAAATATACGAATGTAATTCTGGCATTTTGCTTTTTAACGAGTGTCTACTTATTAGCTTTTGTTACCGATCAAAAATCATTTTATAAAACCATCACATTCTTTACTTGTGGTTTCGTCTTCTATATTCTTTTATTAAAAAGAGCCTTTTCGAAAAAAGTAAGCGTAAAGTTCCTTATTATAATTGCAATAATAGCGCGGATACTGATACTGCCTAGTTTTCCAAATCTCTCCGATGATATTTATAGATTTATATGGGATGGACACTTGGTCCATAATAATATAAATCCATTAACCTTTACACCTCAACAATTAATGGATGCAAGGATTCTTCAATCGAATGGACTTGAAAATCTTTTTGCTCAGTTGAATTCAAAAGAATACTTTACGGTTTACCCGCCAATTAGTCAATTCGTTTTTTTTATAGCAGCCTCAATAGGAATATCTGAATTACTAGTGTCTTCTATAATTATAAAAGTAATTTTATTAGCATTTGAGTTAGGTAGTATTTTGTTGATTGCGAAGCTTTTAGAGAAGTATAATTTGAACAAGAGCAATGTACTTATCTATGCGTTAAATCCATTGGTTATTATTGAAATAATGGCTAATGTTCATTTTGAGGCCATCATGGTTTTTTTCGTCGTGGCCACATTTTATTTTTTAAGTAATAAGAAAATAATTGTAGCCTCTTTAATGATGTCCTTGGCTGTGGCTGCCAAACTGCTGCCATTAATATTTATGCCGGCGATCTTACTCTATCTTAAATCTGATTTTAAATGGGTTAAATTTTTATCCTACTTCACCACATTCACGATCCTTTTATTTATTCCATTTTTTATCACCTTGGATATTCATCATTTCTTGCAGAGTATAGATTTATATTTTCAAAATTTCGAGTTCAATGCAAGCATCTATTACGTGCTTAGATGGCTTGGAAAAATACTTACTGGGTACAATCAAATTATAATTTTGGGCCCCTTGTTAGGATTAATTACGTTTATAATAATAATAAGAGAATTGAAGAAAGTAGCAGGTTTTAATTTATTGGGCTTAATCAACTTCTGTTTGTTTTCTTTTGTGACATATTTGGTACTCAGTACAACTATTCACCCTTGGTACTTAATTCTACCCATTGCATTAACGGTTTTCCAACCAAGATTATATTTAATGGTTTGGTCATTGCTTATTATTCTAAGTTACGCGACCTATCAAACCGCTGATTTCGAGCAGAATTTGTTTTTAATATTTATTGAGTATTTGTTAGTCTTTATTGTTTGGACTTTAGAAAGGGTAGGGAAGATTTCGTTTAAAAAGTTCTTTTATCAAGTGGCATAAAAAAACCGACTTTGAAAACAAAGCCGGTTTTATATTTTTCATTTTGAGAATATTAATATTCCCAAAGATCATGTTCAAAGTTAAACAGTTCAGCTTTAATCTTATCTGATTCTAATAATCTGTCAATACCTTCTCTATCGTAACCATAGAAAAGATCTTGAACTCTCAGGTCAAGCGTGTTAGATTGTTTGATAATATAACTCGCAAAAAATCTTTGTTCAAACAAATCAAACCAAGACATTGTAGAAATTTCATTAAAATCATTTTCAACTCTAAACCTAGATAAAGGCTCCCTTGCTTCAGGGTAGTAAATCCAAAATAAAGGTAAAGCATACTTAAATTCTCCAGTTGCAGGATCTATAACATTTTGAATTGGTGAAATTCCTAATATTCTAGATTTCATAACTGAAAGTTCTTTATCAAAGTACCAAACTTCTTTTAACCTGAATTGCTCAATATCTTCCCAGTTAACCTCATTTTTAACGATCTCAATTTTCTCTTCATAAGTATCATAATCAAATACTGTTGTTGTATCTATTCTATTCAACTTACCTTCGATTTCTTCAAGTGTCATAGGCTCTCTAAAGAATTCATCTTTAAAAACGGCGATATCACCATTTTCAGCTAATTCTCTAAGGATACTAAAAAAAGGTTTTAACGGGCTTTTGAAAGATATGTTCATCTTCTCTCTGATATCAATAATTCTCCACAATTTTCTTTCCCATGTTACATCAGCTTCACGTACATGATCATAATCTAATACACGTGTTTCTTCGATTAGGTTTCTATTGACAACACCATCGATATAAATATCTTCTAAAGGTGTACCAGATTCTCCTACGATGACTGTATCATCTTGAGCAAACATGCTGCAAGAGAAGAGTACAAAACACAGTAGAAATAAATTTTTGTTTAACATGATCTTTAATTTTTTGCTTGTTATTATCTGATATTAAATACCATACCACCTAAATCCCTTGGAGCAGGATCACCTGGGCATTTACATTTAATATCTTCAAAAAAGAATTTATCAGAAGGTTTTGCTTTTTGAATTAAACCCTTAGATTCTTGAGTATATTTTCCTCCTCTGTTAACTGAAACGATTGGATCTTGTCTTTTTGGTACTCTTACCAATCTGAATCCAACGATGTTACATTTGGCATCAAAGTCAAAGTTTTCAAGAACAGGGAATACACCTGGTTGAATTTTAAATTCACCCGAT
Source organism: Saprospiraceae bacterium (assembly GCA_013001975.1). GTDB lineage: Bacteria > Bacteroidota > Bacteroidia > Chitinophagales > Saprospiraceae > RFSX01. The sequence goes on from JABDKX010000215.1 coordinate 30,359, forward strand.
CCCATTGCACCACCTCTACTTTTACTTAGTTTCGGCACTGGATCTGGAATTCTTTTAACTCTAAATATTTTCTTGTCATTAAGACCTGGAGCAGAAACATTAATTTCAGCATACTCACCTTTTTTAGTTGGTGTAGTCACATTTACAGTATAACCGCCATTACCAGCTGGTTTGATTTTTCCACCACCTTTACCGCTCATAGATACTTTGATCTGATTTGAGGCAACACCGGCTGCAGACACTTCCACTGGATTATCAACACCAATATAAAAAACGTTCATTTTAGATGCTGAAACAGTTACGGATCTTTCACCTACTTCATATTCAAATTCCTTTTTAAAAGACTTTGTTTCACCAGTTACTGGATCTGTAAGCGATGCTGTAGCAGTATATTTTCTAACACCATTTTTAGTAGCTGTTTCTTCAAATTTAGCTACACCATCTTTGGCATTTATTCTTCTTCCGTTAACAGCATATGTGATTCCAGTGTTGGAATCTGCTCCTGCTGCGGCACTTAAGAATATATCAGTTTTGTACTTTTCACCTTTGATAATGTAAGATTTTTCAGGTGCAGAAACTACTGTATATTGATCTAAAACAACAGTTGTTCCACCAGCTCCTACTTTATTTGCTAAGTATTTTAAAGCCGCAGCTTCAGTTGACTTAACATCGTTAATATATTTGTTGAAAAGTGGTATAACAGCTTGAAGGGGCATATGATCGAAATTCATGTGAGCCCAACTGGCTTTCCCTTTTTTCTTCCAAGTATCGTCATCGATTTGAACAGCAACTTCCTTTTGGAAAGCAGCTTTATCTTCATCATCGATATAAGTCATCATTGAATCTCTGAAAGCTTCAAGTTTAGCTTTAATTTCATTACCTAATCCACCATCGGGATCATTAGGATCAATTAAAGTTCTTGTTGTAACGTCATAATCTTTTGCTTTCTTAAGATCATCAGTAAAAGTACCAGGATTTTCGCGATCCTCTACAAAACCGCCTCTTTCTCCACCATCTTCAATCATAGTTGTTACCACACCTTTTAAGAAAGTAGATATTTCATCGGCCTTAGTTTGGATAGGATCAATTCTTTCCGCGTATGTAGCTAGTGATGGTCTTGTTTTTGCGCCATCTCTAATTGCTGTAGGTAAAGGTTCCATAGATTCATCTAATGCTTTATTAGATTTCACCAAACCTTTATCTACTAATTTAAAAGCGTTAAAAACTTCTGCAGATACATTCAATGCAAGTAATGCGGTAAGCACTAAATACATAATATTGATCATCAGTTGTCGGGGTTCCTTAGGAATAGACATATTTCTTTGTTTTAAATGTTAATAAATAAATTAGAAATAAGATTATTCAATTCCTTTTCGGAATGCACCTAAAACGTTTCCATACACTGAGTTAAGAGATGTTAAATTTCTATTCAATGATGCAATCTGTTCTTTGTAAATTTTTGTATCTTCTACAGTTTCTGTAAGTGAGCTCATTGCTGCATTCATTTGACTGTAAAAATTGTTCATACTTTCCATTTGTCCTTTAGTTTCAGAAAAGTCAACTTCTTGAAGTGCTTTTAAGCTACCTAAACTTTTAGACATGCCTTGTAGTTCGTCTAGCATACCACCTAACCTTGTTTCAACAGCGTCTGCATCAAGAGGTCTCAAAGCTTTGCTTTGAGGACCAGCTGTTAGTGGTGCAATGTTTGAATTGTAATTTTCAATTCCTGGGTAAAGTTTTTCCCAGTAGTAATCTTTTTCAGGAGGTAATACTCCTAACATTAAGAATAAGAAAGCCTCTGTTAATAATCCTGCTGTGATTAGAACATTACCTAGAGGGTGACTTAAAATTTTCGCTAATGCACCTATCATTACAACAGAAGCACCAACACCGATTATAAAATTCTTTAAATACTTAAATCCTTTAGATTTGTGAAAAGCCATTAGTTAGATTTTTAAATTAGTTAAATAACTGATAATTAATAAATAAATATTGTACCTGTATTCCTAAATTGGAATTAGAAATCGTTGATTGATCTACCTAAGAAGGTAAGTGCGCATCTGAAACCAACATATGATTTGTTGGTATCTTGGTATTCCCAGTTTCTAGTACCTGTCTGACAATAGTAAGAGATATCTTTCCAAGATCCTCCTCTAATTACCTTACGTTTCCAAGCTTCTGGATCATCATCTTTTGCATCATATTTCACATCTGGGTTTAAATCGTGCATTAATGAATAAGCATTTGGATGGTACGAAGTTTCAGTCCATTCAGAGACATTTCCAGACATATTATAAAGTCCGTAGTCATTCGGGAAGTAAGCATCAGCTTTAACAGTGTAAAATCCACCATCTTCTGGATAATTACCTCTTCCAGGTTTGAAGTTTGCAAGTAAACAACCTTTTGCATTTCTTATGTAATAACCACCCCAAGGATATGGAGCAATTGCTCTACCACCTCTGGCAGCCCATTCCCACTCAGTTTCGGTTGGAAGACGGAATTCCTCAGTATTAGGCTCTTCACCTCTGAATGCATTCCATATTTTTGTTCTCCAATGAGCGAATGCTCTTGCTTGCTTCCAATCAATACCTACAACAGGATAGTCATCAAAGGCAGGATGCCAAAAATAGTTTCTGGTAAATGGTTCGTTATATGAATAAGCGAAGTCTCTGATCCAAACTAAAGTGTCTGGGTAAACTTCAACAGTTTCTTCATTCAATAATGATGTTCTTACAACATCTGGATTATGAGCAGCTTTTTGCCAATCTATCCACTTGTAAGTGTATTGCAATTGAGACATATCCATAGATCTTTCGAACTCGTCCATTCTCATATCACCTTGATAAAACATATCTTCTAGTGTTTCATCTTGATAATCAAGTTCATATTCCCAATCGATACGAGTCGCACCGGTTAGTTCATCTTCATATACATCATCCATCATGAGATGAGCAATTGAATCTCTTACCCAATAAACCATTTCACGGTATTCATTATTGGTGATTTCTGTATCATCCATAAAAAATCCGGAAATTGATATGGCTTTTGGCCTTTGAGAATGGGTAGTGAAGACATCTTGATCACTTTGACCTATTGTTAATGTTCCAGAAGGAACGTAAACCATTCCATAAGGATTGATACCTGTCCAACTAGGTCTGTCTTGGACACCTATTAATTGTCCTGATTCATCTCTTCCACACGAGCTTAATAACAAGGTTACTATAGCTAAGGAAAACAGCGCTTTTCTTTTCATGTTTTATTAACTGATTTTACAATTCTAATTTTCGCCCTTACAAATAAGACGTAAAAATAAACTTTGTTGCCTATTTTCAAAAAAAATGCCCTCTAAATAAATATTGCCTGTATCCCAAATATAACTTAGGAACAAGTTAAACGTGAAAGCAATTTAATGTATTATGTCGATTTTACATTTTTTTAACAAAATCTTTTTTCCACCTTTTCTTTAAAAAGCGATAAATGTCACTAATTGATTAAAAATGCCTAGGATTATATATGATTTCAGGAGGCAACCCGATCCCAATTAACTTATTAAAGTTGTAATTAATGTTGATTTCATGGGTGCCTTCAGAGAAATTGCTCAATTCATTTAAAATATAATCATATCCATATGATAATGTATAATGCTCATTTAATCTAATTCCTCCAATAAAACTCAAAGCATCGAAAGAATTTTTATTAAAACCTCTAAGGCCTAAGCCTCCAAAAATATTGCCACTTTTAACTAAAACAGAGATATCCGATTGAATTTGAAGTGTATTTGATTTAATATATAAAGAAGGTTGTATTTCTAATCCGTTGACTAAGAGAGGCATTGCGCCATAAAAGCTGATTTTCTTAGTATTTTGGAAATTAATTTGATCCAGATTTCCTGCTTGAAAGAATAAATTTTCTATTGTTAAACCAACATCAAAAAAATCGTTTCTTCCAAAGAATCCTAAGGTCCAATCAGGCATTATACCTGAAATATTGCCATTGGGTAAAATGGGATCTAAATGTTGGATAGACCCATCATAAATACCATTTGGTGTTCGAATCTTACTCCCATCTAAAGCTATTTGTTTCATACCGATAGCTAAACCAATTGAAAGGATGCCATTAGCAAAACTTTCAACCCTATTAAAAGAAACTTTTACGGAAGTAGAACGGAATGCACCAGATGTCTCATTATTCAACTTAAGACCAGCACCTCCTTTTAATAAATAAATGGGCAGGTGAACATTAGCATTGATTTGCGTTGGATGTTCTAAAACGCCCGTCCACTGCGTACGGTAGTTAAAATTAGCAGATATTGATTTGTCAAAGCCCGCATATGCAGGGTTATCTTTGTAAATATCGATCATGTACAGAGAACTTTGCAGAACATTCTGTCCATAATTACAATTTATAACGAGACAAATTGTGAAGATTAAACTTGCTAGGATTCGTATCAACTCGGGTTTTTTACTTCACTCACAAAATAGATAAAAAAATCTTACTCAAAGTAAGTAACTGCTTAATTTTATAAGGTAATCACCATATTGTCTTGCAAAGGTTCTACATTTTCTGGAAGATGTTTGGCCCAATTGTTAAACGGACCCATTCTGTGGCTAATGTGTGTCAAGTATGCTTGTCTCGGATTAATTTTGTTGATAAATAATAAAGCTTCCTTAAGATTGAAGTGAGAACGGTGATCTTCTCTTTGTAGTGCATTGATTATCAATGTGTTAATGCCTTTAATTTTATTGATTTCACTTGGTTCAATATCGCTGGCATCGGTAATATATGCAAAATCACCAATTTTAAATCCCAATATTGGAAGGTTGCCATGCATCAATCTGATTGGAATAATTTCTTCTCCATTCAGTGTAAATGGTTCATTAGTAATAGTGTGAAGTGTTATTTGTGGAGCTCCAGGATATTTATGCTTTCCAAATGCATAGTGAAACCTTTCTTTAATGGATTCTAATACCCTTGCTTCTGCGTATATGGGTATTGACTTTTTTTGAGTAAAATTTATCGCTCTTAGGTCATCGATACCAATAATGTGGTCATTGTGTTCATGCGTAATTAAAACATGATCCACCGTAGTTAATTTGTTAACAAGAAATTGTTGCCTGAAGTCAGGACCGACATCAATTTGGAATGCATTATTATTCGTTTTAATGTGGACAGAGCTGCGCAATCGAAAATCTCGAATATCACCTGATGTACATGTTTTGCAAGTGCAACCTATAATAGGAATACCTTGCGAAGTACCTGATCCTAAAGCGATAACTTTCAAATTAATGAAGTTTAGATTTGAAATGCAGTAAGAAATACACTAAATCAATTGATAAATTAGAAATCGGTCTTAAGCTACTAGTTTTTCAGGATATCTAATAATATTCATGTAATGGTTGTAGAGTCCATTTGTTTCTTCATCAAACCCCTCTGTAGAAAGTTTAACTTCTGCTAAAATATCAAGTAGACTTTCTATTCTGCCTTTGTTATCAAAAAATTTGTTGATAACTATTATTTTTTTCTGATAAATTAAACAATATCCAGATTTGAATTGTCCTTTTTCGTATCGTACCTTATATTCTGCCTCTTTAAATATTCGTTCTAAATGAGAAAGAGTAGTTTTTGTATATTTAATTTTCATCCGCGCTATTTCTAAAAGCAAATATAAAAGATTTTCATATATATGAATAAATATAATATCAGACTTATTATTTTTCTTGTGGTTGCTGTTTTATTGTGCCAAAATGCCCTCTTTTGTCAAAACAAATTTAAGGCGGCAGCAGTTGGGGGCATTACTGCAGCTCAGCTAGGTGGAGACAGTATAAGCGGATATGATAAACTTGGATTTACCTTTGGAGGGAAATTAGGATATTCGCTTAGTGATGTCGTTGAATTAAACTTTGAATTATTGTATACTCAAAGAGGAAGTAGCAACTCACTTTCATTCAGTAATAGTGGATTTAATGTAACGTCACTTAATTATCTAGAGATTCCTGTATATCTGACATTTAATGATTGGTTAATTGAAAAAGAAGATTATTATAAAGTGGGGATTTTCGGTGGCTTTAGTTATGGTTATTTAATTTCAGCTAATTCAACCAATAATATATTAGCAGGAAGAGAGGATGAATTTCGAACGAATGATATAAGTGCAAGAGCTGGTGTTTATTATTCTTTTACAAAAAGCTTAACTTTCCGCACTTATTATACCGATTCGTTGGTAAAATTGGTAGAAGGGGAATTATTTAATACTGATGGATTAGATAGTTTTTATTGGACATTTAGAATAGATTATAATTTATAAAATACTATGGTACGTAAAATAGGGTTGATATTATTAATGGGTATTCTTATTACATCTTGTAAAAATGAAAGTAAAGAGCAGCCTAAATCAAAAACTAAAGAAGCTGTTGGATATGAAATGTTGCCTGCAGATATTTTAAGAAAAATGTGGAATGAAGCTGAGAGTTTAGATTATATCTTTCACCATCTGCCATTTTCGATGAATCAAACTGAAAAACCTAGTATTCAAGCTAATATGACTTATATTGAACAAGCGCCGCAACCTAATGTGCCTCAAGGGTGTACACCAGCAGCTCGACAATTTTATCAGGTTAATGGAAATATTGAACTGGAAGCAGATATCTACTTTAGTGAAGGATGTTACTTTTATGTGTTTATTATAGATGGTAAACCAAAGTATGCAAATAAGATGTCTGAGGCAGGGAAGAACTTTTTCAACACCATGATAAATAAAGCTAAGGAAGCGACGCAAGGTGCAGGACAGTAAAAGATTTGCAGCCATTGACCTTGGAAGTAATACTTTTCATTTTATGGCTGTTGAAAGTCACCACGAACCACCATATTTTAACGTTTTACATAAAGAAAGACACTTTGTTTATTTGCTAGGACCTAATGCTAAACATTTTGAGGCAGATGCCATAGTCAGGGCAGTAGATAGTCTAGAGAAATTTCAAGAATTAATCTCCAAATATGATATACCATCTGTTAAAACAGTAGCAACTGCCGCTTTCAGATTATCTGAAAACTATGCTGATTTCATTGAAGCTGTGGCACCTGTTTTTAAGCATTCAATTACCACTATTTCAGGAGAACAGGAGGCTTCTTATGCTTTTAAAGGTGTTCAACTCATGAATCATGACTTTTCGGATAACAATTTAATTGTTGACATAGGAGGAGGCAGCGTAGAATTGATTTTTTTCGATAAAAATGGAACATATGAAGTAGAATCATTAAAAATGGGTATTACATTTTTAAGACACCATTTTGATCCATCCGATCCGATAAAAGAAGAGGAGAAAATTCAAATGTTTGGTTATTTCGATAATCTGTTGTTTGATTTTTGGTCTTCATTACCTGAGTTACCAAATATGTTGATTGGCATGTCTGGACCTTTTGAAATAATAGAACACATGACTTCAGCAAAGCCTTCAATCTATGGCAATGCGTATTCAAGTGCTGAAATATTGAAAATGTCTCAACAAATAACTTCCAAGACTGCGGAAGGGCGTAAAAATATTGAGCTTATGCCAAAGGAAAGATACGATTTGAGTAAAGAATCTTTTTTAATCATAGAATACTTGTTAAAGAAGTGCAAATCTATTAATTCAGTGATGGTAAGCCCCTTTGGAATTAAGGAAGGCATTGTATCTGAAGCATTAAATTTAGTATAGTCTAAAAATTTAATTATATTCGTCTAAAATTATTGTAATAAGCTTATGAGCTTAATGTTTTTAATAGATTTCTTAGACACTTTTACGTCAGTTTGGGCTATACGCGCTATGATAGCTTCATCTTTAGTAGGTCTAATGTGTGGTATTCTAGGGTGTTTTATTGTTTTAAGAAATATGTCTCTTATTGGCGATGCATTATCTCATGCTGTTTTACCAGGCATTTTCTTTGCTTTTTTAGTTGTTGGCTACAGCACAATAGGATTTTTCATTGGTTCTACGATTGCAGGATTGGTTACGGCATTGGCTATTTCATGGATTCAACAAAATGTACCTACCAAAAATGATGCGGCAATTGGAATCATATTTACTGCTATGTTTTCAATTGGCGTTATTGGTATTTCATGGATAAGTAGAAAGGATGGCGTTCATTTGGATTTGGATCATTTTCTGTTTGGAAATGTATTAGGCATTTCAAATCAAGATATTTACCTGACATTAGGCGTTGCGATTTATACTATTCTTTGCACTATTTTATTTTACAGATACCTTTTTATTACGACTTTTCAACCGACAATAGCACAAACAATGGGTATTTCACCCAAACTGATTCATTACTTTTTGATGTTATTGTTGTCATTTGCTATTGTTGCTTCACTCAGAACGGTAGGTGTAATTTTAGTAGTTGCCATGTTAATCACGCCTGCAGCTACTGCTTTATTATTTTCAGATCGACTACAAAAGGTCATTGTGCTGTCTGCTTTTATTGGATTGCTCAGTGCCTTACTCGGCTTTGTAGTTTCTGTTGCTTTTGATACAACGCCTGGACCTGCTATGACCCTGGTGGCAACTTTTATATATTTTACTGCGGTATTATTATCTCCTTCAAAAGGATTATTATTTAAGATGAATCAGAAGCGGATTGAGAAAAAAAGAATCATAAGAGAAGATATTTTGCGGCAGGTTATTAAAAAGCCTTTAAACGTCGGCATGTCTGTAGGTGAAATTTCAGTGAACTTAAAGTTACCATTAAAGATTGTAAAGTCTTTTGCGAATAAAATGTCGAAAAGTTCTTTGTTAACCACAAATGGTCAAAATGTTATATTAAGTGATGCGGGTGTTTTAAAAGCTGAACAATTGGTGAGAGCGCACAGGCTTTGGGAAACATATCAAGTGAGGCAAATGGGTTTGGATTCAAATCAAATTCATGATGAAGCGGATCAATTAGAGCATTTTTTATCTGAAGAATTGATTGATGAAATAGACAAGCAATTGGGTTATCCTGTAAAAGATCCTCATGATTCTCCAATCCCAAAAGGCTTAAGCAAATCAAGCACACCTAGTCAATAGGTTAGCTTACGAAATTATCTATTGGTTTGTTGTTGTCACAAACATCCTTTCTGCATTTCCCATATAAATTTAGTGAGTGATGGGTGACTTCAAAATTCAAAATATCTCCCATTGTATCTTTTATATTCTGAATTCGTGGATCGCAGAATTCTAATACTTTTCCACAATCAATGCATAATAAATGATCGTGTTGTTTAAAACCATATGACTTTTCGTACTGTGTTAAGTTTTTGCCAAATTGATGCTTAGTCACAAGATCACAGTTTACCAATAATTCTAACGTATTGTAGACAGTTGCTCTAGACACACGATAATTTTGATTCTTCATATGAATATAAAGCGCTTCTGCATCAAAGTGATCGTTACGTCGATATATTTCTTCCAAAATAGCATATCTCTCAGGCGTTTTACGACATTGATTTTTTTCTAAGTAATTTGTGAAGATGCTTTTAACTTCTATTATTATTTTTTGAATATGTTCTTCAGCTATTTTCATATTTATTCCTTGATTATTCTAGTAACACTTTCAACGCCATCAAGTTTACCAATTGAACTTAAGACCAGATTTAATTGATCTTTATTTTTAACAAAAACACTAATTTTTCCTTCAAAATAGCCCTCTTTTCCTTCAATACTGAAAGATCTGATATTGATACTCAAGTTATTAGATAATTCATTGGTAATTGATTGAATCACCCCTGGTCCTGAGTCTACACCTATAATAGATATTTCTGTAATAAAGTTTGTTTGTGATTGTCCCGCCCATTCGGCTTTCAAAACACGATAAGAGTAGTTGGCTAGTAAATGGGTTGCATTTTTACAATTTATTCTGTGGATTTTCAGACCTTTTCCTGAAGTTAAGTAGCCAAATATATCATCACCTTGTACAGGATTACAGCAAAGGGCGAAGGAGTATTCATATTGATCCAATGATTCTCCATCAATCAGAATATTAGAACTTCCAACTTTCGGTTTCTTTTTACTTTCTTTTACTGGTAAATCAGCTGGGGCCTGTTTGCCTTGGGTTTCGATATTTCCTTGAGCTGCAATCGGTTGTTTTTTATCAACTAATTTGTTGTTTTCTACAACATAAGTCTTCAAATCTGGCATCTTAATATCTCCTGTTGCTAAGGCAAAGTAATAATCTGGTCTGCTGTTGTAACCGTTTGATTTAACTAAAAAGTCAATATTGTCTTCAAAATTAAATTTAGCATTTTTAAGTTTTCTAAATAATGCTTCCTTCCCAAATTCACCTTTTTGCCTTTTTTCTTCTTTCATGGCAGATCGAATTTTTGACCTGGCCTTTCCTGTGACAGTAAGTTTCAGCCAATGTTCGGAAGGTTTTTGGTTTTTGTTGGTTGTAACTTGGATTTGATCACCATTGTTAAGCACATGGCCCATAGGCACCAACTTATTGTTGACTTTTATAGCTGTGGCGTGATATCCAACATCTGAATGGATGTCAAAAGCAAAATCTAATGCAGTTGCGCCTTCTGGTAATATTCTCATATCCCCAGTTGGGGTAAAAACGAAAACTTCTTTTTGAAAAAGATTAGATTTAAAGTCATTTAAAAATTCAAGTGCATCGGAATGTTGCGTATCCAACAATGCACGAACGTTATCCAACCATTTATCATAAACATTATTGTTGTTCTTGACACCTTTATATTTCCAGTGTGCTGCAAATCCTCTTTCTGCAATATCATCCATTCTTTCTGAACGAATTTGAACTTCAACATATCGCCCTTTTGGCCCAATAACGGTAGTATGAAGAGATTCATAACCATTACTTTTCGGTGTGGTAATCCAATCTTTTAATCGTTCAGGAATTGGTTTGTATACATCTGTTATGATCGAGTAGATTTGCCAGCATATACTTTTCTCCTTTTCTACATCAACATCTACAATTATTCTGACAGCGAATAAGTCATATATTTCTTCAAAAGGAACTTGTTTGACTTGGATTTTATTCCATATTGATGAGATGGCTTTGGGTCTTCCAAGTACACGGAAATCAACATCAAGTTCATTTAATTTTTCTGTCATTGGATCAATGAACTCTTTGATGTAGGTATTCCTATCAGATTCAGTTTTTTGAAGTTTAGAAGCGATTTCTTTATAGCCATCAGGTTCATTGATTTTCATGCAAATATCATTGAACTCTGTTTTTATATTATACAAACCAAGCCTATGGGCGAGTGGAGTATAAATATAGCTGGTTTCGGCGGCAATTCTAATTTGCTTTTGCTTTGGCATGGCATCGATGGTTCTCAGATTGTGGAGCCTGTCTGCCATTTTAATCAGAACTACGCGCACGTCGTAAACGAGAGAACTTAATACTTTTTTGAAGTTTTCAGCTTGCTTATTTTCGACGTTATAAGTACCATCTAATTTTGTCAATCCATCAACAATACGTTTGATCTTTGGACCAAACATTTCATCTATTTCTTCTAATGTTGTATCGGTGTCTTCAACGACATCGTGTAACAAAGCACTTACAATCGAAGTAGCACCAAGGCCAATTTCTTCATAACAGATTCTTGCAACTTCAATAGGATGAAAGACATATGGTTCACCTGATTTCCGTCGTTGGTATTTATGTGCATCAACAATAAGATCAAATGCCTTTTTTATATGGACTATATCTTCATCATTACATTTGGGTTTGACCTTTTGCAGTAATGATTTGAATTCCTTTTCAATTTCAAGGTATTCACCTTTTGATATTGCTTTTCCTTTTGGCATATAAACTAGATAGCCAATAAAAGTACTGATTCTACATTTAAGTTGCCATCAAACGGAGGTATAGTTTAAGCTATACATAAGATTTAATCCTTTTTTTGGAAATGTATCTCATTTATAATTAAAAGAAACTGACTGTAATATTTGAAAAAACGACATATCATTGATATTTGGTGATTTGAGCACCCAAAAAGAGTCAAAAATTAGCGAAATAACAGTTGCTCAATGAGTAAAAAGATATATCTTTGCGCCTCGTTAATTTGAAATGCGGGTGTGATGAAATTGGTAGACATGCTAGACTTAGGATCTAGTGCTTCACGGCGTGGGGGTTCGAGTCCCTCCACCCGCACTTTTAAAAAACAAGCCTCTCCATAATACTTTATAAATAGCAAATGAAAATTGAGAAGAAAGACTTAAATGCTTTGACAGCTGAGCTTACGATCGTTATTGAAAAGGATGATTATTTGTCAGATTTCAACCAACAAATCAAAACATATCAGCAGAAATCTGCGATGAAGGGATTTCGAAAGGGTAAAACGCCCATTGGATTAGTAAAAAAAATGTACGGTTCAGCAGCATTGCAAGAATCAGTATCAAAGATTTTAAGCAATAAAATCAATGAAATAATCAGTGGAGAAGAATATCAAATTATTGGTGAGCCTTTATTTTTAGATGAAGATAATCTGCCTACCATCGATTATACTGATCCACAAGATTATTCCTACAGATTTGAAATTGGTCTTGAACCGGAATTTGATGTTCAAGGTGCATCTGAAACGGATACTTATTCACAATATAAAGTTGATATTTCAGATGAAATGATTGATGAAGAAGTAGCTGAAATGTGTAAGAAGTTTGGAAACCAAATTGAAGTTGACGATACGATTGTTGAAAATGATGTTGTCTACGTGAAGGTTTCAGAGCTTGAAGGTAAGAACATTAAGGAAGGTGGCGTAGAATCGGAATTTTCTTTTAATATAGACAAAGTTGAGGAAGCGTACCAAGAATCTATACTTAAAATGAAAAAAGGAGATTCTTTTGATATGAACATCTTCAAATTTGAAAAGGATCTTCCAGAAGATAATGTTTATAAATATCTTTTAAAAATTGATAAGCCTGCTGAAGAAGATGCTCAGATCAGCGAAATGTTTAAAGCTGAGATAACAAAAGTTGTTAGAAATGAGCCGTCAGAGTTTAATCAAGAGTTATTTGATAAGTATTTTGGAAAAGATGCCGTTAAATCTGAAGACGAAGCTCGAGAAAAGATAAAAAGCTTTATTGATGATTATTTCACAACAGAAACTGTAAATTATCTTAATAGAGAGATAATGGAGGCATTAGTTGCAAAAAATCAATTTGATCTTCCTGAAGGGTTTATAAAAAAATGGATCAATAAGGAAAAGGAGATGCCTGAAGATCAGTTTGAAAACTTCATCAAAGAAATGAAATGGCGTGTCATTAAGAAAAAATTGGTGAAACAGTTTGAAGTAAATGTTGAAGAACAAGAAATTTTAAACTATTTCGTTAATATGATTCGCAATTATTCGCCTTATATTGACGAAGCAACGTTAAAAAATACTGCTTTTTCGTTGATGAAAAACCGAGAACAGGTGAATTCTGCAATAGAAGCAGTCAGTAGTGGCAAGTTATTTGATGAAGTAAGAAAGGTGGTAAAGATTGAAAGTGAGGATATTGATAAAGATGGGTTTACAGAAAAAGTAAAAGAAATTAATAAAAGAATGCAGTAAACTCTTTAGAGAAAATTGCGTTATTAATAAAAATTTGAATATGTCATTAACAAATGAATTTAGAAAGTATGCGACAATGCATCTTAATTTAAATGCAGATGCTGTCGATCATCATATTGATTCTATAAAAATTCCAGGCATTACTGGATTTACACCGCAGGTAATAGAAGAGAGACAAATGAACGTTGTTGGAATGGATGTTTTTTCCAGACTTATGATGGATCGCATTATCTTTTTAGGTGTTCCAATTAATGACTATGTAGCCAATGTTGTACAGGCACAACTGTTATTTTTAGAGTCTACAGATCCAAAAAGAGATGTTCAAATGTTTATAAACAGTCCTGGTGGGTCTGTTATTGCAGGTTTAGGTATTTATGATACAATGCAATATGTCTCTCCTGATGTTTCAACAATCTGTACAGGATTAGCAGCATCAATGGGTTCTGTTTTATTAATGGCAGGGACAAAAGGAAAACGAACTTGTTTGCAACACAGCCGTGTTATGATTCATCAACCATCTGGTGGCATGCAAGGTCAATTTTCAGACATGGAAATTACTTACAAATTGATCAAGGACATGAAACGAGAGTTGTATACTATTATGGCAACATGCTCTGGTCAAGAATATGATAAAATTGAGAAAGACAGTGATCGAGATAACTGGATGACTGCTTTAGAGGCAAAAGAATATGGTATCGTTGATGAAGTATTAACAAGAGAAAATCCTCGTAAAACCGATAAAGCTTAACCGTGGCAACTAATAAAAATAAAGGGCAAAAGTGTTCATTTTGTGGTAGAGATAAAAAAGATACGCTTTTATTAATTGCTGGTGTAGAAGGCCATATTTGTGAAGCTTGTGTAGAGCAAGCTTTCGAAATTGTCGATGAAGAGTTAGGAGCAAAATCCAAAAATAAAAGTAACTACAGTTTCAAATTACCAACTGGAACAACGCCTGCCAAAATCAAATCTTTTTTAGATCAATATATTATTGGTCAAAATGAATCAAAAAAATATTTATCGGTCAGTGTATATAATCACTACAAGAGGTTGAATCAAAAATCAACCGATGATATAGAAATTGAAAAGTCCAATATTTTATTTGTTGGCCAAACAGGTACTGGTAAAACATTATTAGCAAAAACAATTGCTAAATATCTGAATGTACCTTTTTCCATTGTTGATGCTACTGTTTTTACTGAAGCTGGTTATGTGGGTGAAGATGTCGAAAGTATGTTGAGTCGATTATTACAAGCGGCAGACTATAATGTTGAAGCTGCTCAAAAAGGCATCGTCTATATTGATGAAATCGATAAAATAGCGCGTAAACGAGATAACCCGTCAATTACCAGGGATGTTTCAGGTGAAGGCGTTCAACAAGCCTTATTAAAGATGCTAGAGGGAACGGAAGTTAATGTACCTCCTTATGGCGGAAGAAAGCATCCAGAGCAAAAAATGATACAAGTAAACACCAGTAATATATTGTTTATTATGGGTGGTGCATTTGATGGTATCAGTAAGATAATTGCTAAAAGACTCAACACGCAAGTTATTGGCTTTAATAATAATAAGGAAGACTTAACTAACGAGGAGAACTTACTTAAGTACTTGTCTCATCAAGACCTTAAAGCATATGGCTTAATTCCAGAATTGATTGGAAGAATGCCAGTGTTAACTTATTTAAATCCTTTAGATCAAGAAACGTTGGTTCGAATCTTAACAGAACCTAAAAACGCTTTAGTGAAACAATATGAAAAATTGTTTGCATTAGAGGGAATCAAATTAACCATTGAAAATGATGCTGTTAATTATATTGCTAAAATGGCAATGGAGTATAAATTAGGTGCTAGAGGATTACGTTCGATACTAGAAGCAATTTTAACGGATGCTATGTTTGAGTTACCATCCCAAGCTGACATAAAAGAATTTTCAGTTGATGAGCTTTATGCATCAGAACAATTGAAACGTTCTTCTATTTCAAAATTAAAAGTAGCTTAATTTAAATATTAAGCGTATAAATCAAATTGCTTCATCATCTTATTGACTTCTTTTTTAACACTAGAAAGATAGGCTTCATCTTCTTTTCTTGTTAGTATTTCGTCAATCCAATCTACGATTTGGATACAATGATATTCTTTTAATCCACGCGTTGTTATAGCTGCTGTTCCCAATCTGATTCCAGATGTTACAAATGGACTTTGATCATCAAAGGGAACCATATTTTTATTAACCGTAATATCCGCTAATTCAAGTGTTTTTTCAGCAACTTTTCCAGTAATGTCTTTAGATCGTAAGTCAATAAGTAATAGGTGGTTATCAGTTCCTCCAGATGAAATTTGGTAACCTTTATCAAGGAATGCTTTTGACATTGCTTGAGCATTTTTAATGACTTGTTTTCCATAAGTTTTAAATGAATCATTTTGCGCTTCTTTAAAAGCGATTGCTTTTGCTGCTATGACATGTTCCAGTGGTCCACCTTGCATACCAGGAAAAACGCCACTATTTAAAATGGAAGACATCTTTATCAAGTTACCTTTTTTGGTTGTTCTACCCCAAGGATTTTCAAAGTCTTTACCCAGCATGATTATACCGCCTCTTGGTCCTCTCAAAGTTTTGTGTGTAGTAGAGGTGATAATATGACAGTGGGGCAGTGGGTCATCTAATAAGTTAGCTGCAATTAATCCAGCGGGATGTGCGATATCAGCAAGTAAAATAGCATTTACAGAATCAGCAATTTCTCGAAATCTTTTATAATCCCAATCTCTCGGATAAGCTGAAGCACCACAAATGATTAATTTAGGTTTTTGAAGGTGGGCAATCTTTTCCACTTTATCCATATCAATTCTACCTGTATCAGCTTCAACGCCATAAAATACAGGATTATAAACTTTGCCAGAATAATTGACCGGTGATCCGTGTGACAAATGACCTCCATGAGCTAAATCGAAACCTAAAACAGTATCTCCAGGTTGTAGTAAAGCTAAAAATACAGCAGCATTGGCTTGTGCGCCTGAGTGAGGTTGGACATTGGCATATTCAGCTCCAAATAAAGCTTTTAATCTATCAATGGCCATATTTTCAATTTCATCCACAAACTGACATCCACCATAATACCGTTTGCCAGGATAGCCTTCAGCGTATTTATTTGTTAAGCAAGTTCCCATAGCAGCCATTACATCAGGGCTAGCAAAGTTTTCTGACGCTATCAATTCAATACCTTCTGTTTGTCGCTTTAATTCTTTTTCGATTAATGCGTTGATTTTTTTATCTACCATATTGGTTTCTAATTCACTAAAATTAAATGATTGCCAAAAATAAAAAAAGCCTTGCGTAATAAACACAAGGCTTTCTATTTATTTTAATACATGTGTATTATTGAATTCCTAATGCAGTTAATGTTTCAAAATCTAGGTTACCTACAGGTAAGCCATTGTCTTTTTGAAACTTAACCAATGCTGCTTTTGAAGATCTTCCAAATACACCATCAGCACCAGCACTTCCAATATCGTAATTTCTTTCGATAAGTGCGTTTTGTACTTTCATGTAGAAGTTCTTGTCTAAATCAGCTGCACAAACAACTTGTTTCCACTCAGTAAATCCACCTTTTTTAACCAACTGTCTTTTAGAAACAGTTTTGTATTGAGCTGGTACTTCAGTTTCTGAAATTGTTTGAGGAGAAGTACTTGTGTAAGTTCTTGTCTCCATAACTGTAGAATTTGCAGTAGATGTTGTTGTGGCATCAGCAACTAAAGTCTGATACGTTCTGTTCACAAACTGATCTTCACCTCTTACTTCTTCGTAAGTTGCATCTGTAGCTAATTTCTGGTAACTAACATCCTCATAAGTTGCAGGAATTGGCGTCGCTTCAGTTGTTGCATCAGCTACCAAGTTTTGGTATGTTCTAGTTGTAAACTGATCATCTCCTCTTACTTCTTCTGCCGTTGCATCATTAGCAAGTCTTTGGAAAGATCTTGTCGTGTAAACTTTTCCATCACCTGTTCCTTCACCGTAAGAAACCAATTCTGTTCTTCTGTTTTGTCTTCTACCTTCTGCAGTTGAATTATCTGCAATTGGAGAAGATTCGCCTCTTCCATCGTAAGACATTTGCGAAACAGGAACACCAGCATCTACCAATGCATCATAAACTGATTTAGCTCTATTTCTAGATAAAGTTCTGTTAGATGCTTCTGATCCTTGAGAATCAGTATGTCCAAGAATTTGAACTTGACCTTTACCGTCCATAAGATCTTTGGCAATTCTTTGAATTTCAGCATTTGATGAACTTGAAAGAACAGAAGATCCCGAATTAAATTTAACATCAATTGTTACTGCAGAAGATCCAGCTCCTGTGATCTCCTCGAAAGAAGCATCAGAAACTAATTTTTGCATTGTGATTGTTGTCATTCTGTCGTCACCTTGAATAGTTTCAGCAGACGCATCGTTTGCTAATACTTCATAAGTGTAAGTACCGTAGCTAGGCTCTCCTGTGATAGTTTCAGCAGAAGCATCTGTACCCAACCTTTGAACTGTTACGTTCGTATATTGCGCTTGACCATAAATTGGTTCAGCATAAGCATCAGAAACTAATTTTTGAGAATTTACATTTGTAAATTTATCATCAGCTCTAGATTCGCTTGCAGTAGCATCGGCAACTAAACTTTGGTAAGTTCTAGAAGTAAATTGATCATCACCTCTAACTTCTTCAGCAGTAGCAGCCGTAGCCAACCTCTTATAAGTTCTTGGAGCATACTTAGCAGGTACTTCAACAACTTCTGTTGTTGCTGCACTTACTAATTTTTGGTAAGTTCTTGTTTCGTAAACTGCTGGTACAGTAGAAGAAGTCGTTGTAGCTGGTGTCACTAATTTTCTTGTAGAAACAGTTTCATAAACTGCAGGCACTTCAACAGCTTCAGTAGTAGCCGGTGTCACAAGTTTTCTAATTGTTCTTGTAGTATACACAGGATCAACAGTTACAGTTTCAGTTGTAGCTGGAGTAACTAATTTTTGATACGTTCTTGTTTTATATTGAGCAGGCACTTCAACAGCTTCAGTTGTAGCTGGTGTCACTAATTTCCTCATAGAAATAGTAGCATATTCAGCAGGTACTTCAACAGCTTCAGTAGTAGCCGGTGTAACAAGTTTTCTAATTGTTCTAGTAGTATAAACAGGATCGACAGTTACAGACTCCGTAGTAGCCGGTGTAACAAGTTTTCTCCAAGTTCTTGTTTCGTATTTAGCAGGCACTTCAACAGCTTCAGTTGTTGCCGGTGTCACTAATTTCCTATAAGAAACAGTTGTATAATCAGCAGGCACTTCGGTAGCCTCTGTTGTAGCGTCAGTTACTAACCTTTGGTATGTTCTAGTAGTATATTTAGCCTCAACTTTATTTGTACTTACAGAAGCAGGACTAGCTAATTTTTGGTAAGAAATTGTTTCATATACTGCAGGCACTTCAACAACTTCGGTTGTCGCATCAGCAACTAATCTTTGGTAAGATCTTGTTGTATATTTAGCAGGCACTTCAATTGTTTGAATACAATCATCACCGCTGTTTGTCCATCCTTCGTCACATCCTTCTCTTACTTTTCTTTCTACATTTCTAAAAGAAGCTGGTGTTTCAACAAGACACCAAACCAAACAATCATCTGGGTTAGCAGAAAGACAAGCTGGATCAGCTTTTTTCTTTACCCATCTTGATGAAGCAGGAGAAGTTTCAATTCTAACTGTTTCAGTACTGTATCTAGCTGGTTTCTTATTAATTCTACTTGTTGCTTCAGAAACTAACACATCCTCAGTTACAGTTTCATATTTAGCAGGAATAACTTTAATTACATTGTAAGCTGGCTTTTTAAGTTTTTCTTCCGTAACAGTTTCGTAAGTTGCAGATACAGGACTTAAAGTAGAATATCCTTCTTTTACTAAAACTTCTTCAGTAACAGTTTCAAATTGTGCAGGTATAACTCTTAAAGTTGTATAAGCCGACTTTTTAAGTTTTTCCTCAGTCACAGTTTCGTAAGTAGCAGGTACAGCTCTTAAAGTTGTATGAGCATCTTTTACTAACACATCTTCAGTAACAGTTTCATAAACAGCAGGTACAGCTTTTAAAGTTGTGTAACCATCTTTAGAAAGTACTTCTTCCGTTACTGTTTCGTAAGTTGCTGGCACTTTTCTTAAAGTTGTGTAAGCTGGCTTTTTAAGTTTTTCTTCAGTTACTGTTTCATAAACAGCAGGAACTGCTCTTAAGGTAGTATAAGCATCTTTTACTAATATATCCTCAGTAACAGTTTCGTATACAGGTGGTATATTTTTTACAACAGTATATCCATCTTTAGAAAGTACTTCTTCCGTAACAGTTTCGTAAGTTGCAGGCACAGCTTTTAGTATTGTATAAGCCGGATTTTTAAGTTTTTCTTCAGTTACTGTTTCATAAACAGCTGGTACTTCAGTTAAAACTTCGTAAGCTTCTTTAACTAATTTTTCTTCGGTAACAGTTTCAAATTTAGCAGGAACAACTCTGATCGTTGTATATGCATCTTTAACCAAAACTTCCTCAGTTGCATCTTCAAAAGTTGCGCCTGAAATTCTTACAGAAGAAGAACCATCAGCTTTAAGAATTTCTTCAGTTTGAGTTTCAAATTGAGCAGGCGTAATGCTGATTGTAGACTCACCATCGCTAGCAAGCATTGATGCAGTACTTGTTTCAAATTTAGCAGAAACAATTCTATTGTCAACAACACAGTTAGGATCTTTAGGCGCAGCATCTTTACCAGTATAAGTAACCATTTCGGTTCTTCTGTTCTGTCTTCTTCCGTCAGCAGTTGCGTTATCAGCAATTGGAGAAGATTCTCCTCTACCATCATAGCTCATTCTACTGGCATCGATTCCTCTTTCAATTAGTGCATTATAAACAGCTTTCGCTCTGTTGCTTGATAAAGTTTGGTTGGCAGCTTCTCCACCTTGAGAATCTGTATGTCCAATTAAGCCAATTGTCATGGCTGAATCATCATTCATCATTGCAGCGATTCTATCAATCTCTCTATTTGAACTGTTTTTAAGTACTGATGAACCAGATTCAAAATTGATGTTTCTTAAAATTGAAGAACTACCAGCGCCACAAGTGTTGGCAATTACAGATTCTGTATCTGTATTAAAAGTTGCTGGTGCGATTCTTACACTTGAAGCGCCATCAGCCTTTAGCACTTCTTCAGTTGCTGTTTCAAATGTTGCAGCAGAAATTCTAACATCAGAATCTCCATCACTTGCTAAAACAGTAGAAGATACAGTTTCAAATGTTGCAGGTGTAATTCTAACATCAGACGATCCGTCATTTACAAGTACTTGTTCTGTAGCAGTTTCGAATTGTGCTGGTGTTATTCTAACTGATGATTGTCCATCAGATTTAAGAATTTCTTCAGATACATTTTCAAATTGTGCTGGAATAACTCTTAGTGAATTAGCAGCTTCTTTGGCTAGCTTTTGTTCAGTAACAGTTTCGAAAGAAGCAGGTGTAATTGTAACTGTAGATGAGCCCTCTGATTTTAAAACAGATTCTGTAGCTGTTTCAAATTGAGCGGCAACAGCAGTTAATGTGTTACTAGCTTCACGCGCTAAAACTTCTTGAGATATCGTTTCTGTGTTTCCAGAGTTGATATTTACTCGTGTAGTAGCTTCTTTTACCAAAACGTCTTCCGTTATGGTTTCATATTGGTCCTCGATCAAACATCTGGCCCAACATCCATTGCCTGTAGGCATATCTTGAGAAGGCACAGCACTCTGAACTTCATTAGATTGGATTTGCGCATTTAATGAAAATGCACCAAATAGTAAGAAACAAGAAAAAATTAGACAAACTTTTTTCATGGTTGATTAAAAATTTTTATTAGTAATGTCATTAAAAGGTCATTTTTTTCAAAATGGCCACAAAAGTATTAATTTATCTTAGGAAAGCACATATAATGCTTTGTTATCTCATTTACATTCACTAGAATATCTAGAAAATCAGAAATCGGTTTTACAGAACCATTTTTCTTTAGAATATTAATCTCTTGATAATCAGTATTGTAAGCTCTTGATTTCTCAGAACCTGTCAATATTAATTTTTCAATTAACTCATCGTTAAATCCAAATTTATTTTGTAACTCTGAGTGAATGTTGTTAACAAAATCTTCTTCAAAGGAAGCTTTTTGGAGAATGACCTTAAACAATTGTCTGTTTAGTATTCCTTTTGATAACAATTCCAGGATAGGATCAGCAAAATTACCAGCAATTTTCAAATTGTGATAAACATCAACATCATCCAATTTTATAAAACTAGATAGGATGTTAGCTTTATCGGATAATTTTGAACGCAGCAAAGTTAACAAAACTGACTGGTTAAAGCCAATTTTATTTGAATTAACTAGCTCTTTTAACCTAATTAAATAACTTTTAAGCATTTGTTCCGCAACAATTGAAGTTTTATGAAGGTAAACTTGCCAATACATTATGTGGCGAGAAACTAAAAATTTCTCAATAGAAAAAATGCCCTTTTCTTCTACAACCAATTGATTATCAACCACATTTAGCATAGAAAGGATTCGTTTGTACCCAATAACACCCTCAGCAACGCCTGAAAAATAGCTGTCTCTTGTTAAATAATCCATTCTGTCAACATCCAATTGACTCGAAACAAGTTGTGTTAAAAACTTTTTATGATATTGACCTTTAAATATTGAAATTCCTGTTGATAATTGGCCATTCAACTCATTATTGATGACTTGCATCAATTGTAATGATATGTTTTCATGAGAATCTTCGATAATAATTCCTTCTAAAGCATGAGAAAAAGGACCATGACCGATATCATGCAAGAGAATAGCGACACAAGCGCCTAAATATTCTTCATCTGAAATATCGTGTCCTTTTGATCTCAGTGTTTGAATGGCAATGGTCATTAGATGAAGCGCACCTAAAGCATGACTGAATCTTGAATGCGTAGCTCCAGGATAAACATAAGTTGAAAGTCCCATTTGTGAAATTCTTCTTAATCTTTGAAAAGAAGGGTGGTCTATTATATCGTAAAGCAATTCAAATGGGAAAGAAATCAACCCATAAATAGGGTCATTTATAATTTTTCTTCTATTCATGCAAACAAAGGTACTATATGGATACTTTAAACCGTTGGATAATGATTAATTTATGCAATTCAGCATAATTGTCAATAATTAATATAAAAACCTAGATTCTAAATGACGAAAATCAAACTATTGTGGGCAGATGATGAAATTGATTTACTAAAGCCACAACTGTTCTTCTTGGAAAAGAAAGGATATGAAGTGCTTCAAGTAACGAATGGGTATGATGCTTTGGAAGTATTAGATGAAGAGAATGATATTGAATGTGTATTCTTGGATGAATCGATGCCGGGGATCACAGGATTAGAAACACTTGAAAAAATCAGAGAAAAAAATAAAACTGTGCCCATTGTTATGATAACAAAAAATGAGGCAGAAGATTTAATGGAGCAAGCCATTGGTTCTCAAATAAATGATTACTTGATCAAGCCTGTTAATCCAAATCAGATATTATTGTCATTAAAAAGGATTATTGATAATAAAAGACTTGTCAGTGAGAAAACAGCGTCTGCGTATCAACAGGAATTTCGCAATATCGCTATGGATATCAATAGTGGTCTTAATTTGGAAGAATGGGATAACCTGAATAAACGAATTATAGATTGGGAGTTGCGTCTTGACAGTTCTGACAATGAGTCTATGAAAGGCATCTTGGAAATGCAAAAAAAAGAGGCCAATAAATCATTCAGTAAATTTATCGACTCAAATTATGAAGACTGGATAAGGGATCAAGATGGTCCGACGATGTCTCATAATCTTTTTCGAAACTATTTGTTTCCTAACTTGAGTGAGGATAAGCCGAACATCGTTATTTTATTCGATAATCTAAGATATGACCAATGGAAAATCATTGAACCTATTGTAAATGAACAGTTTAGGGTTTTGGATGAAAAGACATTTTATTCAATTCTGCCAACAGCAACACAATATTCAAGGAACGCCATATTTGCTGGTATGCTCCCTAAGGATATTCAAAAGCATTTTCCGGATAAGTGGTTAAATGATAACGAAAAAGGAGGGAAGAATCAGCATGAAGGATTTTTCTTAGAGAAGCAAATTCAGCGCATTGTCAAAAAGAATATAAAATCAGAATATATCAAAGTTAGGAATATCAATGATGCCAGATTGTTGCAAGATAATATTCATAATTACCTTAAAAATGATTTGACTGTTATCGTTTATAATTTTATTGATATGTTATCTCATGCCAGGACTGAAATGGAAGTTTTAAAAGAGCTTGCGGCAGATGAAAGAGGATACCGTTCATTGACAAAATCATGGTTTATTAATTCACCAATATGGAGTGCACTACAAGTGATAGCGGAAAAAGAAATTTCTTTATTTATCACAACAGACCATGGAACGATAAGAGTCAATCAACCTTCAAAAGTTATCGCTGATAGAGAGACTTCTACAAATCTTAGATACAAAGTTGGAAAAAATTTGAGATTTAAAAATGGGGATGTCTATGAAGCAAAAGATCCTAGTGCAATCGGCTTGCCAATGCCAAACTTAAGTTCCAGATTTATTTTTACCAAGGAAGATTACTTTTTTCTCTATCCCAATAATTACACATATTATAACAACATGTATTCTGATACTTTTCAGCATGGTGGCATCTCTTTAGAAGAGATAATTTGCCCATTTGTGAAATTGGAAAGTAAGTAACTAATTGTTAGCTTATCAACTTTCTGAATTTTATCGTATATCACTAAACCGTTAGGATAGTAAGTTGCTTTAAACATGTGGCACTCTTTAGCTTAATGTGTTCTGATAAACCGTTTAAAGGGTTGTTTTACAATACATTTACACATTAAAATTATATCTAATGTGATAAAATTAATTGTCCTCTGAATATTTGGCATGCGCTCTCTTAGAAACAAAAATACTTATTTCATAAAGTACTAAAACCGGGATGCCGATTAAGATCTGAGTGATCACTTCTGGCGGGGTAATTATAGCTGCAAAAATAAGAATAACAATCACGGAATGTCTTCTGTATTTCCGCATAAATGAAGGTGTTAAAAGTCCTATTCTAGAAAGAAAATATACAATAACGGGTAGCTCAAAAATAAATCCAGTCGGAATTGTAAACATCGTTAAGTAGTTGACATAAGATGCCAAACTTGTAGTATCATTGACTAAAACATCATCAACCGATAATGAATATCCAGCTAGAAATTTTATAGCAAAAGGAGCTATTATAAAAAAGCCAAACATAATACCGAGAATAAATAAACTAGAACAAATAGTTACCATTCCTCTTGCAGCTTTTTGCTCTTTTTTGTATAATCCAGGTTTGATAAATCGCCAAAGTTCATAGAAAATATAAGGAATAGAAATCGTTATGCCCATCCAAAAAGAAACTTTTAAGTGCGTGAAAAATTTCTCTCCAAATTCCCTGGGAACAATGTCAAAATTTGGTGGTCCAAAACAAAGAAAATCAGCAATATTACATAGGATTCTATAAGTGAAAAAGTTCTCTTTTTTATGAGCAAAAACGATGTCTTCAAAAACAAAATCCTTAAATAAAAAGACAACAATAGCAAAGAAGATAATTGAGAACAATGACCTGATGATATGCCATCTGAGTTCTTCCAGATGTTCTAAAAATGACATCTCTTTTTCTTCTTGAATTTTTTTTACTTCTCCCATAGATTAGACGCCAAATTTAGTCCCATATTATATAAGAAACTACTTTTAAAAGGCTTTTTTTAATTAAATCTTGATCTCATTTACAGAAAAAACGATATCAAAGAATAATCCCTAACAATTTGTAATGAACTTGCAATTAGGTTACTTTTGACCCACAATAATTTATAGTCTATTGATTACATTTATATTAATATCTGCGGTTGCACTTGGGTTTCTATTGTTTGCATCTGATGTTTTTATTGCTGCTGCGGAAAAAATTGGCTTATCATTAGGTATCTCTCCATTTATAATTGGAGTTACAATTGTTGCATTCGGAACATCTCTTCCGGAGTTAGCCACATCTATTGCAGCAGTATATGCTGGAACATCTGAGATAGTTGCTGGTAATGTAATTGGTTCTAATATTACCAATATTCTTTTAGTGCTTGGTTTGACTGCATTGGTTGGCAAGCGCATAAACTTGAATTTTAATATTTGGGAAATTGATATGCCCTTACTAATAGGTTCAGCTTTACTTTGTTTCCTTATGCTTCGCGACAGTCAGTTTACATTATTGGAAGCAGTTATATGCTTAATAGCATTGGTTGGTTTCTTGATCAATTCTGTAAAAGGAGAAAAAACAGAAAAGGAAGATCGCCCTAAAACTCGTCTTAAAGATGTTGGACTTTTATTGCTCGGTGGACTCATCGTTTACTTTGCTGCCGATTACACGATTGTTGGCATCAAAGGAATAGCTGAATTGGCAGATATTGACCCAGATGTGATTTCATTAACTTTTGTTGCCCTTGGAACCTCATTACCCGAAGTGGTGGTAAGTATTGCAGCAGCAAAACGTGGAAAGCATGCAATCGCAGTAGGGAATGTTTTAGGTTCCAATATATTTAATACGTATGCTGTCATGGCCATTCCACGATTTTTAGATGATTTAACTATCGCGGACTCTATAACACAACTTGGATTACCATTTATGCTGGTATCTACAATTGTATTTGGTTGCATTACGATTTCTCAAAAAATTAGTCGCTGGGAGGGACTTCTGCTCTTATTGCTTTATGCATGTTATATTGGTGAATTATATAATTCGCTATAAATTAAATATTTACACATAGGGACATTTTACATTCGATTTTCGTTTATTAATTGTAAGCTGGTTTACATTTATTTTTTAGATTTTAGCATAATAACGCCAGTTAAATTGACCAAGCTACTAAAGACGATTATATTTCTATACTTAGCATTATTTCTCAATAATGCGACTGGTCAATGCTTGCTTGACAGTGTCATTATCAATTCAATTTTAGTTGATCCATCAGGTTTTTATTTTAGTTACGATACTAATGATGATGGCTTTTTTAATTCTAATGATGAATACATTGAAATATGTAATACTGGATCTGATTCTATAGACGTTTCGGGCTGGCAAATAGGTGATGATGATCCACCACCTTTTCCTGACTTTCAAATTCCTGATAGTACATTGTTAGCTGCAGGAGAATGTCTTCTTGTAGTGGCTAATTATTGTCCTGGTGTTCCCATAGATTCATGCTCAACTCCTACAGGTGTCCTCAATATGGGCCTTACATTTACTGGATTTCTTGGAAATTCTGGTGATGTAGTTTCTATCGTTGATACATTAGGAAATAGTTGTTCTGTTGTCTATGGGGGAGTTCTCTGCAGTGATGTTGATACTTTAGACATTCCTGATTTTGATATTATGGCATGCAATGATTGGGGTGGCGATATAGATGGTTGTGCCTTACTTGCAGTAGGAGATAGTTGCACATTTACGCCTACCGTATTACCAATAACTTTTATTGATTTTACCACAGATATTGGCATTGAAAAACAGGTGATTTGCAATTGGAGCGTCTTTGAGAATGCTTCACTTCATAAGTACCTAGTTCAATGGCGAGGTGAAAATTATGATCAATATAAAACCATAGCAGAAATAGATAATATCGGCGCGGTTCCTGCCGTTCATGAATATTCATTTACACACGCAAATGTACCATCTGGATTAAATTACTATAGAATTTTGATAATCGATTTGTCTGGGAATGAGATTACCTCAAATGTCAATGTCACCTTGATTGATTTTGAGAATGATATTATAATCTATCCAACTGTATTTTCAGAGGCGTTAATTATTGATGGTTCTAAAGAATTTTACCATGTGAAGATTTTTGATGCGCTTGGCAAAATGGTATTTAACCAAAAGCAAACATTTAAAAAACAGCCCATTGATTTAATAGGACTTCAACCCGGTTATTACTTTATAAATGTGAGCTCAGATGAATTAAATCTTACACAAAAGATTATTAAACAGTAATTATTAATATTACCAAAAGATAATTCAATATTCACAGATTAATTTTTATCATATTTGCGTTAATTACGCATATCTTATGAATAAAAGAGGTACCATATCCTTAGTGTTTATCGCATTAGTATTTAGTCTAACGGCTCAAATGGATCCAATCGCACATTTTAATTTTGATGATTGCATCATCACAGATGACGCTGGTACGTTTAATCCAGGAACCATCACTTCTGGGATCGATTGTGAATGTGGTGTAGGTGGCAATTCAAATGCTTTGTATTTTAATAATACAGCAGACACAGTCACATTGGATGGAGACTTGAAATCTGTTTTTAGTTCAGACTTCTCAATTGGATTTTACTTATGGGTTGATGATGCCACTATGAACTTTCCGGTGATGTCAATTCAAGGAGACTGTTTGACAGCTAGAGATTCTGCTTTTTTTATTAGATACCTTCCTTCGAATAATGAAATAGTAGTCGAATTAACTAAAAATTTTGGTGAGGTCATTGCGTTGAGAAGTAATTTGGAAACAACCTCTTGTTGGAATCATATTATGTTTACAAGAGAAGCAAACACCTATACGCTCTACATTAATGGGCAGTTTATTGAAAGTTTTGTTTTTCTTAGTGAAGTTGTTCTGGGGCAAAACTTTCCTTTTTATATTGGTGTAAGCCCATGTGTTGGGGTTAATGATCAGTATTTTGAAGGCCGTATAGACGAACTGAAGTTTTTTAATTACGCTATAAAAGAAGATCAAGATTTAGCAAGAATTACTATTCCTGAAGATAGAATTATCACGCAGGATACAACGATTTTTGAAGGTACTTCGTTTCCGATTATCACAGGAACTTCTTGCGTTAATCAAGCCAATTGGTCTCCAGCTTTGGGCTTAAGCGATCCGACTGATTTTTCTCCAATTGCAGGGCCAACTGAAACGACGACATATACACTTTCTTTAGATCATGGGACATGCCTTAGTCAAGATGAAATAACCATTAGTGTATTATCACAAGATCAGATAGAATGTAATAATATTTTGTTGGCTAACGCCTTTACACCAAATAATGACGGATTAAACGATACTTATGGAATCAGTAATGATTTTATAATTGAAAACATCTCTCGGTTTGAGATATATGATCGTTGGGGTTTGAAATTATTTGAAACATTGGATAAATCTGATGTTTGGGATGGTACATTTAAAGGCGAAAAAATGCCTTCAGGTACTTATGTTTATAAAATTGAATACACTTGTTTAGGAGATTTATACAGAAAAACTGCTAGTTTTAATATTTTAAAGTAATCTGGGCAGATTCTTTTGTATTAATTATGATTAACCAACTCAAATTTTTAGCTTTTTTCATTATCGCCGGAATGGCTTGTTCCGGTTGTACGGATCCCAAAAAGGAAAGCCTCATAAAGAGTGATTCAAAAGCTAAAATTGAGGAATTAAAGCTGACAAAAAAAGATTCTACTGCCTTTCAAATTCAAGATACGACTGAACAACAAAAAGATTCTTTAACTATAGTTGAAGATGAATCTTCATCACAAGAAGAAGAAATTATTGAGAAGCCAAAAAAAATCAAGAAAAAACAATACTCTAAAATCCATTTCGAAGTGGTCGACTTTGATTTTGGAGAAATAACAGAAGGAGATACTATTGACTACAAATTTAAATTTACTAATCTTGGAAAAGCGGAATTGGAGGTCTTATCCGCTAAGGCAACTTGCGGCTGTACCCAACCCAGTTTTCCTTTTATAGGAATTCCATATAAAGGAGAAGGGGTGATCGGTGTCAAATATATTTCTGTTGGAAAATCTGGCAAACAAGAAGCATCAATTACTGTTAAAACGAATGGGGCTAATTCTCCTGTCGTTTTAAAGATTTTCGGATACGTAAAAGATAAACCAACACAAAAAGGTTTCGAAAATGAACGGATTGACACATCCGAAACGAATAAGTAAGATATTTATCTGATAACAGTTACCTCACCACTATATACTTGTTCTGCGCCATCAATGAACCTTATTGTTGCTGTGTAAACATAAACCCCAGGAACAACTTTATTATTTGGTCCATTACCGCGTCGGCCATCCCAACCATCATCTATATTTAATGGTGCTCTTAAGTTTTGTGCATCATGCATAAGATTTCCCCATCTGTCATAAATTCTAAATGAAATCATTTCTTCAACTCCAACGCCAGTTAATGGAATAAATTTATCATTAGGAGGTAATGCAAAAGGATTGAAAATATTGGCAATGTAAACGTTTCGTTCTGTCTTAATGTCGACCAAGATTTCATCTTTTGAAGTACATCCATTGGCATCAGTCACAATAACTTCATAGGTTGTGAATGATGTAGGTGTAATTGAAATTGATTGACAGGAATCTCCAACACAAGAAAATTCAGAACCAGAAAACCACATAAAACTAAATTCAGGTGTTCCTCCTGTAGTGACTGCTGTTAATTCGGCAGCATCTTGTCCTAACTCAAATGTAATATCATTTCCTAGAGAGACACTAAAAGGATCTGGATTTTGAACATCTACAGTCAATTCAATGGAACAACCTGCAGAATCAAATACCAAGAGGGTGTAGATTCCAGGGCCTACCATGACGCATGAATCGATTGGTAATCTTTCTCCAAAATTGATACTGTAAGTGAAATTCATATTTGTTCCTCCCAAAGCGGATTCTATACCAATACACGTTTTGTCCGTTTGACATTTTGGATTTTCAAAAGGCAGAGCAGTAGCCATCAATTCGGAAGTCCCTACAAGCTCATATGAAGTTTCTGCAGTACAGCCGCAATCATCAACAACAGTAACGGTGTAAATACCAGGACCTAAATCACTAGCTAAACTTGTTGTTGAAACATTATCAGCCCATTGATATTCATAGTTGCCACACCCACCACTTGCAATGACTGGAATAGCGGCAATATTTTGATTTGTGCAATCTAATTGAATAACGCTCATAGAATCAACTCGGACTATTAATGTATCAGGTTCTGCAATAGATATTAACCCAGTTCCTTCACAATTATTATCATCAAAAACTGTAACATTATATTCTCCAGCGCACAAATCCATGCGTGTCTGATCAGTATTGCCATCTTCCCACAAGTAGGTGTAATCACCAACAACATTTCCGCCAGTACCAAAAAGTGCAATTGATCCGTTACATTCTCCCTTACAATCAGTATTCGTAATAACGACATTGCTAAAATCTAACATGACTGCAGATGGTTGATCAATCGTGAAAAACAATGTGTCGGTTGCACACGTACCGTTAGAAGCAATAACAAAATTTTCTCCAGGCAGTAACTGAGTGGCGTCATCTGTTAGGCCGCTACCATCATCAGCTGGATTAGACCAAAGGAAGTTATAGTTGCCTACATTCAATGGATCATTGGTAATTTCTGCTGTTGCTTGTCCACTTGGCGTTTCAAAACATAAAGCTCCAATAACATTTGAAACTGCAACTTGTAATGTATCGGTTATTGTTAAGTCGATAAAAGTATCTTTTTGACATCCATTTGCATCTGTCAATGTTACATTATAAAACCCTGGGGCAAGTTGTGTCAATGTACAGTTTTGAGCATCTAAAGTTGGGTCTCCCCATTCACATGTGCCATTGACTGAATCAAAGCCAGGGAAACTGATAGCACCATCACTAATGCCAGTTGCACAAGAAGGGAAAACAACATTAATATCAATGATTAAATCAGTACTCGTGTTGATTAACGTAACAGTTGTATCCGTTGTACAGTTTCTTGCATCTGTAAAGCTGATTGTGTAATCGCCAGCTATTAAGTCTTCTGCTTTTATACCAGATAGACTTGAATCAGACCATGCGATATCAATTGGCAAATTGGCACCATCTAAGTTATTGACACAAATGACACCTAAGTCTCCAGAGCAAGATGGATTATTAATATCTAAATCGAATGTAATATTTTGAGTTGGTGCAAAAATCTGAACAAAGGTATCTTTGCTGCAATTGTTATTATCTATAATGGCAAAATTATATATGCCTGCAGATAAATTGCTAGGGTTGCATGTAAAAACACTGTTGTCTTCCCATATGCATTGATAGGGCCCAGTTCCACCAGTAATATTATCTATATTCACTGATCCATCACTTCCACCTGGACAAGTCACATTTGTTTGTATAATATCAAATGTGAAGTCTGTGGGTTCAACTGTTACGGTTGCAAATGTATCGAGAGAACAACCATTCAAATCAACCACAATCAAATTGTAGGTTCCGGCCATTAAGTTCATTGGATTACAAGAAGTTATGCTGCCGTCTTCCCATTGACATTCGTAAGGTGGTTGACCTCCTTGAATATTTATAACGTTTATGGATCCATTTTCACTTTCTGCACATTCAGTATCTTGAATATCAAACTCAAGTGTTAAACCCAATTCTACAGGTATATTTACAGTATCTGTTGCTTCACAGTTGTTATCTGTAGTGGTTACAATTATTATGTAATCACCTGGGCTGTTAAACGTTAAAGATTGTGTATTTGCCAATGGAGATCCATTTATATCTTGCCATTCAAAAGTTGGATTGTCAGATGATGAACTTGCAAGGATATCTATATTAAGAACACCAGGCGTCGTGCCATCGCAAGAAATGTTGGTTTCAATAAAGGCATCGATCTCTAGAACATTATCTGAATCAATAGTTATAGATGTATCAATGACACATCCTAGATCATCCGTAATAGTGACATTATAAGTTCCTGTTCCAATATCAGACAATTGGTTTGTCGTGTTCGATGGATCCGCTTCCCAATTAAATTGATATGGCATCATTCCACCTGTAACATTAGCTGTAATCTCTCCGTCCGGTCCACTACATGATGCTGTATTTGTTATAAATGAAACAAGCAATTCTTCAGGGGGCTCATTTATAGTTATAAAAGTATCTTTCATACAGCCGGTTGAAAAATCCTCTATTACAATTGAATAAGTGCCTGCACAAAGAACTGAGTCGGCGATCAATATTGTTCCATTAATTGAACCTAGGTTTGTAACAAAATTAAAGTTTTCATCTCGTACTAAAAAAGCATAGTTGCCAGGTGGATCAAGCACTTCTAATTGGAATGATCCATCACAATCTCCTTTACAACTGATATCTTCAACACCTGTGATATCAATTTCGATTTCTGACAATACCGGAATTACAATATCGTCGTCCAATCGGCAACCGTTAGCATCTTCTATTCTTAATCTGTAACTATCAGTTAGTGAACTGTATTCTGGATCTAAAAAAGGTGTTGTTGTAGATAATGAAGTTGTTTGAATGCCATTGATTAAATATTCATCTCCTGCAAATGGCGTACCTCCTGTTACCGTTACCATTAAGAAACCATCATCAGATCCAGGACATGAAGCAGCGGTTGTTTCAACCATGATTTCAAGTGGGGGAGTAAATACCTCTACGATATCTACCGTTTCACATCCGGTTGCGTCTGTAATAGTAAACATATATTCTCCGTTAACGAGTCGCGTTAATTCAGCGTCATTGACATCTTGAAATGTTATTCCATTTGAAAAATTGATATCAAATAATTCTCCAGGAATTCCACTAACAATATTATTAATTTGTATTGAACCATTTGTTGTATTGGAACAAACTGGGTTTGTGACAATTAAAGGATCGTATGTGACGGGGTCAATATTGTCGATAATAATTGGTCTTGAAATCATGCCTCCGTTAGCATCGGTTATGTTTAATGTGTAGTTCATTGGTGGAAAATTTGCCAATAAACCGATAGGGCTTTCAAATGGATTAAAAATGGTATCTCTAACTACTGTAAAATTTGAAGTGGCTATCTCGTAAACGTAAGGAGCCGTTCCTCCACATAATCTGAAATCTATAGATCCTGTATTGCTTGTTGTATTACATACTGCCAGATCAATAATGGTTAATTCAGAACAAGCCACTTCAATGCATGTTGAACTTCCACCATCTAATAATAGAATGTCACTTGTACATGATTCCAAATCATTTACTTGATAATTAACTTCAATGTCAGGGAACTCAGCTAATTCATTGTTGAATCCTAATTCATAACAATCATTAGGTTCTCCACAAGCAGTGAAACAAACTGTAAATATCAAAGTGCCATCTGTAAATGATTGTCCTTCAGCATTCAAATTAGACCAAATGAAAGTAAGAATCCCAGCATTTACTTGCGTGTCATTTGCTGCTAACTGACCTGTAAGCGTTCCGTTTTCTGCAAAAAAGGAATCGTAACATAATTCAGTGGGGTCAAAGTTAAAGGTATACTGAAACGCAATAATCGATTCGAAATTATCAGTGCTGAATTGGACGCAAAAAGCATCTCCAGGAAACACGACAGCTGGAACCAAATTAGTTGTAAATCCTACTGGATCTGTAATTCCTATGGCCTCACAATCTGGTTCTATTTGAGCCTCAGCTTCATGACTAATGAAAACCAAAGTACAAAACAAAAACATCCACTTAAAACACTTCATACAAAAATCAACTTATATGTAACAATCCTACATTCTTAATTAATCAGTTTTGAATACCCATAATAAATAAAGCATTCAAAATCTTATTCCATTACTGGATAAAACGATAATTGGGATTGGAATTAGTATATTCTTGTTAATTCATTTAACATAAATAGTGGGGGAGTCTTGGAAAAAGCAACAATCGGGAAGTTGACTTTTGTAATATGTTGTAAATGAATATACTACATATTTAATAATACTCTATTTGAAATCCACTTATGTTTAAATGAGTTCAAGAATAAACTAGGCGCAAATATAATTGAAAGTTATAATATGTTAGGGTAATTACCCTTCTATTATTCGATGTTGTAAAGATCACATTATCATTAACAAGAATATTAATGGGATACCCTGATTTATGACACAAAAATTACTAAGAACGCTGCGTAAAAGGCTGCATTTTTTACTAATAGGGTATAAAAAAGCAAAAGCCCAACTAAATAGCTGGGCCTTGATCTTTGGAATAGGGATTATCATTTTACAGATGATAAATATTTTAAGTTAGTAGATGATAGCATCTATGTCATGATTTTTCTTTAAGATTTTACGATAACTCTCCGCTTCACTCATTGTTTTGAATTCACCCATTAATACCTTGTATTGGGTAGTATTTTCGACATAATCATTCATTACAACTATTGGTTCAGCGAATTCTTCTTTAAGCGATTTTACACGATTATAAGCTTCACTGTAATCAAAGTAAAAGCCCACTTGCAACTTATAATTTGTTCTAAACCTCTCAGCAATTTGGTATTGACTAAACAAATTGTCCAAGTTAGGACCACGTGTTCCGCCTGCATTTATTGGAGATTTATTAATGCTGTGATTGATAACTATTCTGTTTTCTGGGTTATCATGAAAAGACAGTAGTGTATTCATACTCTCAGAACTCAAAGTTTTTTCAACTCTTTCAATCATTCGACCTTGCGAATTAAAGATCAAAATAGTAGGCAAAATCTTCACTTCGTATTGATTCTTTAGATTTTGACCTTCATTTGACTCGATATCCAATTTGAGTGGGACATAATTTTGGTTTAGCTGAGAAACGACGTTTTCGTCTTTAAAGGTTGTTTTATCCATCCACTTACATGGTGTACACCAATCAGCGTAGAATTCAACAAAGAATAATTTTCCTTCATTGCCAGCTTTTACTTTAGCATTTTCAAAGCTTCCAGCAAAGAATTTGACATTGTTAGAAGGGGATACACCTTCAGTGATATTATTTGCCAAAATAAATGTCACCGGCAATATTAATGCGAGCACTGTTCCGATAAACTTATTCATATTATTATTTTTTAGTATTCGTAAAATCATGATTACATGGTATTTACGTAGTAGCAAAAGCTGTTCCAAGTGGATTAATAAATGAATAAATTTGGAAAATTCTTAATACATATAATATTATGTAATTTATAAATAATTAATAATCAACAATATAAAGATTATAAAAAAAAGTAATATTATTTTTAGAATTTCTGTTTATTAAGCTTATCTCATTAATATTTTGTTTATTTGCCTACCGTTTTAAATTCATAATCGATGGGTAAAATTAAAGCAGCTATAACAGGTGTATCGGGCTATGTTCCCGAAGATATCATGACCAATTTTGACTTAGAAAAACTTGTTGAAACTAACGACGAGTGGATTGTCAGTCGAACTGGGATCAAACAACGACATATTCTTAAAGATCCAAAAAAAGCGATGAGCGACCTGGGCGTTGAAGCTGTCAACAAATTGCTTGCTAAAACCGGCACGAAACCAGAAGAGATTGACATGCTGATTGTTGGAACAATTA
This sequence comes from Saprospiraceae bacterium, assembly GCA_013001975.1. Classification (GTDB taxonomy): domain Bacteria; phylum Bacteroidota; class Bacteroidia; order Chitinophagales; family Saprospiraceae; genus RFSX01. Next base: position 66,333 of record JABDKX010000215.1, read on the forward strand.
CTGGAGATTATGTATTTCCGGATACTGCAAACCTCATTTCTCACAAGATTGGTGCAAAAAATGCCTTTGGTTTTGACATCAATGCAGCGTGTTCAGGATTTATTTATTCCTTGATGGTTGGGGCAAAGTTTGTAGAAAGTGGATCTCACAAGAAAGTCATTATTGTTGGTGGTGATAAAATGTCTTCCATTTTAAATTATGAAGACAGAGCTACTTGTATCTTATTCGGAGATGGTGCTGGAGCCGTTTTACTTGAACCAAGTGAAGATGGAAATGGCATTCAGAATGCAATATTAAAATCTGATGGTTCAGGAAGTGAATACTTATATATGAAAGCAGGAGGAAGTTTGAATCCACCAACTGCTGAAACGGTTGCTAATAGGGAACATTTCGTCACCCAAGATGGCAGAATTGTATTTAAAGCTGCTATCAAAGGAATGAGTGAGAGTATTCGTGACTTAATGGAAAAAAATAATTTAACTCAAGAAGACATTGATTGGGTCATCCCTCATCAAGCAAATAATAGAATTATTACAGCAGTTGGCGACCAAGTTGGATTTCCATCTGAAAAAGTGTTGGTAAACATCCATAATTATGGGAATACCACCGCAGGTACAATTCCATTGGTATTAAGCGATTTTGAAGACAAATTTAAAAAAGGCGACAAAATAATATTAACAGCTTTTGGTGGAGGGTTTACTTGGGGATCTATCCTCTTACATTGGGCATATTAATTGATATAAATATGGTCTCAGATATTAAGTTTGAGGTCTATTTTTTTAAATTAGCAAATAATAATTAAAGCAGAGAATGGCATCTACAGCAGATATTAAAAATGGACTGTGCATGGTTTTTAATCATGATATTTATAAAGTTGTTGAATTCTTACATGTTAAACCTGGAAAAGGACCTGCGTTCGTAAGAACAAAATTAAAAAGTCTTACAAACGGTAAAGTCGTTGATCAAACTTTTCCTTCTGGACATAAGCTTGAAGTCGTAAGGGTAGAGAGAAGAAAGTATCAATTTCTTTATAAAGACGGTGATGATTTTCATTTTATGAATAATGAGAATTATGAACAGATGATGATAGAAGGAAAAATGATTGATAATGGAGATTTACTCAAAGATGGAGAAAATGTAGAAATTCTTTTCCATGCTGCAGAAGAAAGACCATTAACCATTGATTTACCTCAGTATGTAATCTTGACAGTTACTTATACAGAACCAGGTCAAAAAGGAAATACAGCAACCAATGTAACAAAACCAGCAACTGTAGAAACAGGAGCTGAAGTCAAAGTGCCTATATTTATAAATGAAGGTGATAAAATAAAAATTGATACCAAATCAAGATCGTATTCCGAACGTGTAAAATAATATCTATGAATTATAAAGAAATTCAAGATCTGTTAAAATTTATTTCGAAATCTGAGCTCGCTGAAGTGCGTATTAAAGAGGGCGAATTTGAATTAACAGTTAGAAACAAAAACTATTCTAAAAATAAGATTACATCAGCTCCATTGATGGCGTCTCCGACTGTAGTTTCTGGAATCCAAGCGTCTGCATCACAAGAAACACCTGTGGCACAGACTCCTGCTCAAGCAGCAAAAGCACAAGAAGCTCCAAAAGCTGAAGCATCAGATAATCTTTTAGAAATCAGATCTCCAATTGTTGGAACCTTTTACAGGTCTGCTTCCCCAGACAAACCACCTTATGTATCTATAGGTGATAATGTAAGTGTTGGCAGTGTCGTATGTATCGTTGAAGCCATGAAACTATTTAATGAAATTGAAAGTGAAGTAGAAGGTAAGATTGTAAAAGTTATGGTAGAAGATGCCAGTCCTGTGGAATATGACCAAGTATTATATCTCGTAGATCCAAAAGGATAATATTTTAAAGATTTTTGCCATTCTTGTGGCTCCCAAACTAATGCTATGTTTAAAAAAGTATTGATTGCAAATAGAGGTGAAATCGCTCTTAGGGTTATCAGAACATGTAAAGAAATGGGTATCAGCACAGTAGCTGTATATTCAAAAGCAGATAAAGAAAGTCTTCATGTTCGATTTGCTGATGAAGCTGTTTGTATTGGACCTGCTAGTTCAGCGGAATCATATTTAAGTATTACAAAAATTATGGCAGCTGTTGAAATAACCAATGCGGATGCCGTACATCCTGGATATGGTTTTTTAGCAGAGAATGCTGACTTTGCTGAAGTATGTGAAGAATATGGTGTGAAATTTATTGGCCCTAGTGCATCGATGATCCGTTCAATGGGAGATAAAATTACAGCCAAAGAAACAATGATCAAGGCAAAGGTTCCTGTTGTGCCTGGTTCAGATGGCGCTGTTAAAACTGTAAAAGAAGGACTGAAAATAGCAAAGAAAATTGGCTATCCTATTATTTTAAAAGCTACAGCAGGTGGTGGCGGTAAAGGTATGCGTATTGTTTATCACGAAGATGAGTTTGAGGATCAAATGGATCGTGCACAACAAGAAGCCAGTGCATCATTCGGTAATGATACGATGTATTTAGAAAAATTTATTGAAGAACCTCGTCACATTGAAATTCAAATTATTGGTGACCAACATGGAAATGTTGTGCATTTATCTGAAAGAGATTGTTCAATTCAACGTAGGCATCAGAAACTATTAGAAGAATCTCCTTCTCCTTTTATGGATCAAAAGTTGAGAAAGAAAATGGGTGAAGCTGCAATCAAGGCAGGTAAATCCATCAATTACGAAGGCGCTGGAACTGTAGAATTTCTAGTAGATAAATATAGAAAATTCTATTTCATGGAAATGAATACTAGAATTCAAGTTGAGCATCCAGTTACCGAAGAGGTAATAAATCGAGATTTAATAAAAGAGCAAATTAAAGTGGCTGCTGGAGAAGAATTGAGTGGTGAAAATTACTACCCAACGCTTCACTCTATTGAATGCAGAATAAATGCCGAAGATCCTTATCATGATTTTCGTCCAAGTCCAGGTTACATTTCTTCTTTCCATAGTCCTAAGGGCCATGGTGTTAGAGTGGATACTCATGTTTATGCCGGTTATAGTGTGCCTCCTTATTATGATTCTATGATTGCAAAATTGATTTGTAAAGCTGAAACAAGAGAGGAGTGTATAAAAAAAATGTCAAGAGCATTGGATGAGTTTATTATTGAAGGCATTAAAACTACCGTTCCTTTTCATCAACAATTAATGAAAGATGAAAGGTTTTTATCTGGGAATGTAACAACAAAGTTCATGGAGGACTTTGAATTAAAATAAATACCAATTTTCAAATACATCGTCTTGCTTCTGCGTTTCTTTGTATGTAAACCATCTATTTGTTTTAATTTTCAAAAACTTACTTGCTCGGCATGCAAGATTTAACCAAACTTTTTAAATACTTATCGCCTTACCAAGCTAACGTATACGTAAGTATTTTATGTCATATTTTAATGGCCATTTTTACGGTTATATCTATTCCTCTTATTATTCCATTTTTTCATTTTTTATTTTCAACAACGCCACAAACCTCAACACCACCTGAAGGTCTTTTAGATGTCATCGGCTGGTTAGAATACTATTTTGTCAAGCTTATAGATTTGAATGGTCCTGAGAAAGCTTTGATTTATACGTGTGTCTTTTTATTAGCGACGATTTTTTTAAAAAATGTATTCAGATATTTAGCAATGTACTTTATGGTTCCTGTTAGGAGCGGTGTTGTTCGTGATTTAAGAAATAAGTTATACAAGAACTATATCAATTTTACATATCAAAAGAAAAAGGACTCTAAAAGAGGAGATCTGTTAACACGGATTAATACGGATGTACAGGAAATTGAATGGAATATTTTAAGGTTTATCGACACAATTATTAAGTCTCCAATAATTATTGCAGGTGCTATATTATTAATGCTCAGTATTAGTTACAAATTAACGGCCTTTGTATTTGTCCTTATGTTATTTACGCTTGTAATTATTGGCACGCTCTCTAAACAATTAAAAAGGCAATCTAATGACTTGCAAATGGGCATATCAAATTTGACATCACTTATTGACGAAACGTTAGATGGTGCAATGTTGCTCAATATATATCGTGTTAAAAATATTTGGATAAATAAATTTAAGAAAGCAAACGATCAAGTCAAGAGTAAGTTTAATCAAGTTACACGAAGGCAAGAATTGTCTTCTCCTTTATCGGAATTTTTAGGAGTAGGTGTTGTTGTAGTCCTATTGTGGTATGGTGCCAAATTAGTAATGGCTGATGAATTAGAGCCTGAAGCTTTTTTTGCATTTGTATTGGCATTCTACCATGTTATAGAACCACTAAAATCATTCTCTACCGCCTATTACTTTATAAAAAAAGGAGCGGCTTCTTTAGACAGAATTGAGGCGATTAAAACTGAATTACCTAATGAAGTTGGAAGTGGAAATCAAAAGTTTGATTTCAAATCTGAAATTTCTTTTGAAAATGTGACTTGTAAGTATGAAGAAAAGGACGTCATTAAAAATCTTAATCTTAAGATTGCAAAAGGCAAGAAAGTAGCTTTAGTGGGTGCATCAGGTTCAGGAAAATCTACATTAATCAGATCTTTATTAAAAATCATTCAACCTGTTGATGGATCAATTTATATTGATGGTGTTAATATTAATGATATTGAAACGAACAATATTTATAGTCAAATTGGTTACGTAACACAAGATGCATTTCTTTACAATGATACCATTAGAAATAATATTTTGTTAGGGCGATCAGGTGTATCAGATGCTAAAATCATGGCATGTTTGGAATTGGCTTTCGCAGATCAATTTATTTCTAATTTACCATTAGGCTTGGATACAGTTATAGGTGATAGAGGCGCTTCGTTGAGCGGAGGAGAGCAGCAACGAATAACCATTGCAAGGGCTTTGATAGATGATCCAGAAATATTAATTTTAGATGAACCAACATCGGCATTAGATCCTGAATCAGAAAGAAAGGTGAGTCAAGCAATAATAAACATCCTCAAAGATCGAACAGCTATTATTGTGGCACACAGATTATCGACTATCAAATTTGTAGATGAAATTTATGTTTTGGATAAAGGACACGTTGTTGAATCTGGATCACATGAGCAATTATCTACCAATCAAGGGATCTATGCTAATTATGTAAACATTCAATCAATAAATAATTGAGAAACCAATTAAGACATATTCTTGTATCTGTAATGGTTATATTCATATGCAACCTTGGATTAAGTCAAGATGTTCATGAGTTTTCGATTGGAGATACTTTTTATAGGTACAGTGCTAACCTCTACAATAAATTCAATAAGTTTAGTGAAATAGGATTACAGTATTTGGATTTTTCGTGTGCCGAAGAAGTTGTTGTTAAAAAAGCATCTCACCCCAACACAACCTTGGAACTACATTCAGATTTACGACAAGATTATAGGCAAATTTCAGGTGTTCAGATGATTGCGACTGGGGGAAGGATGATTGACCCTTTTCTTGGACTAACGCCCATTGAGATAAATTTAAAGTCACCTATTCCCATTTCAAGGTCTGCCAACAAAGATGTATTGTATCACAAGACCAATGATAACTTTTTTGTTGAGTTCAGCACGGATGAATTGTATGGTGAAATTAAAATTTGGGCTGAGAAAAATGAAGTCACAAATATAAGAGTGTTATGCGATGTGCATTGGTCCACTGTTTATAAAAGAAAAGACAGTTTTGATAATCTGGAAGGCATCATACAAGGTTTTGTTGTTGAAAATATTCTTGATTTTAGTGTAATTACACTAGAAGTTAAGAAGCGAGATTGGGTGGTTTATAATTTCACTTCGGAGCGCGTTTTGTCTGAAGCTTTTATAAAAAAGACAATTCGATATCAAAGTTTTTACGATAATCGTTCTATCGCCGAAGTTGTAAGATATTATCAATCGCCTTCATTTGCTATTGAGTTCAATACAAAATATAAAAGTGAAGATTTGCCTTTATGCTCCAATGGATCACAAGAAATATATTTATTTCCTAACCCAACTTTTCATAATGTAAAATTGAGGTTTTTAAATGCCAAGCCAGGAAATTATACTTTCAATCTTATCAATATAATTGGGAAACCTATTTGGACTTATAGTTTTAACATCACAAAAGTTCATCAAGAGATTTTGCTTCCAATGCCCAGCTTTTCAAAAGGTATTTATTTGTACAACATTAAAAATGCTTTTGGAAAACGGATGCAATCCAGACGATTAACCATTGTCGATCCTTAAGTTGACCTAAATAAAAAAAGGCCTACCAAATGGTAAGCCTTTTTTTATTTATTCTAAAGAAGCGATTTTACATCATTCCGCCCATTCCGCCGCCACCAGGAGGCATCATTGGAGCTGGATGATCTTCTTTCTTATCACTTATTACACATTCAGTTGTCAGAACCATGCCTGAAATTGAACCTGCATTTTCGATTGCAATTCTTGTTACTTTAGTTGGGTCAATAACACCTGCTTTCTTTAAATCTTCGTACTTGTCGGTTCTGGCATTATAACCATAGTCACCTTTGCCATTCATAACATTTTGAAGCACAACAGAACCATCAACACCCGCATTTTCGGCAATACCTCTTAATGGTGATTCCAAAGCTTTTCTAACGATTTGGATACCCATGTTTTGATCTTCATTGTCTCCTGATAATTTCTTAAGAGATTTGATTGTTCTCACTAAGGCAACACCACCACCAGTTACGATGCCTTCTTCAACTGCAGCTCTGGTTGCATGTAAAGCATCATCTACTCTATCCTTCTTCTCTTTCATTTCAACTTCAGTAGTTGCACCTACATAAAGAACAGCAACACCTCCAGCTAATTTAGCTAAACGCTCTTGTAGTTTTTCTTTATCGTAGTCAGATGTTGTCGTTTCAATTTGCGATTTGATTTGATTAATTCTACCGTTAATTGATTTTTTAGAACCAGCGCCATTCACAACTGTTGTGTTGTCTTTGTCAACTGTGATTTTATCACAAGATCCTAAATGAGCAAGTTCTGCATTTTCTAACTTATATCCTTTTTCTTCCGAAATCACGGTACCTCCAGTAAGAATAGCGATATCTTCTAACATTGCTTTTCTTCTGTCACCAAAGCCTGGTGCTTTTACTGCTACAACTTTAAGACCGCCACGTAATCTGTTGACTACTAAAACACCCAATGCTTGTGAGTCAACATCTTCAGCGATAATTAATAATGGTCTTCCAGCTTGATTAGCTTTTTCTAGTACTGGAATGATTTCTTGAACGTTTGATATTTTTTTATCATGAATAAGAATCAAAGGGTTTTCATATTCTGTAACCATATTCTCACTGTTAGTGATGAAGTATGGTGATAAGTAACCTCTGTCGAATTGCATACCCAATACTTCTTCAACATAAGTATCTGTTCCTTTTGCCTCTTCAACGGTGATCACACCATTTTTAGAAACTCTTTTCATGGCATCAGAAATTAATTTTCCGATTTCATTGTCGTTATTAGCAGAAATTGATCCGATTTGCTCAATTTTATCGAAATCATTTCCAACAACAGAACTCATTTTTTTAAGGCTAGCTACCACGGTTGCAACGCCTTTGTCGATACCTCTTTTTAAATCCATAGGGTTTGCTCCGGCTGCAACATATTTCATTCCTGCATTTACCATAGCTTGAGCTAGAATAGTTGCTGTTGTTGTTCCATCTCCTGCTGCATCATTGGTTCGAGAAGCAACTTCCTTTACCATTTGAGCGCCCATATTTTCTATAGCATCTTCTAATTCTATTTCTTTAGCTACAGTCACACCATCTTTGGTAATTGCTGGTGCACCAAAACTTTTCTGAATGACTACGTTCCTTCCTTTAGGACCTAGCGTCACTTTGACTGCATTGGCTAATGCATCGATACCTGACTTTAATTTCATTCGCGCGTCAGAATCAAATGTTATCTCTTTTGACATGTTAATTTCTTTTGATTTGTTTAATTAAAAACTGAATAAATTAAGGAATAAATTATAAGATAACTAAGATGTCATCTTCTCTCATAATAAGGTAATCTTCACCTTCGTAATTAAGTTCTTGTCCAGCGTACTTGCCGTAAAGAACTGTATTTCCTTTTTTTACAGTCATGGCGTTGCCATCTTTTCCTGGCCCTACTGCTATGACTTTCCCTTTTTGCGGTTTTTCTTTTGCAGTATCAGGTAATATTATACCACCTGCTGTTTTCGTTTCTGCCTTTGCAGGCTTCACAACAACTCTATCGTTAATAGGCTTCATGAATACAATTTATATTGATTAAGTAAAGAATAATTATTTAACATAGAAGTACCATCATTAAATGTGCCAATGGAATATCTCTGACATATTTGCATATGATGAGGAAAAATGTCAGAAATTAGGCAGCTAAGCCATTACTGACAAGACAAAATGACAATGATGTTGATTAGTTAGGACCAGATAATAATCCAGAGTCACCAGCAGAACCAGATACGATTACTGCAGTAATTATTGCAAGAACAAACATTGAAATCGCAAGACCCCAAGTAAGTTTTTCAATAAAATCAGTAGATCTAGCAGCACCAAACACTTGGTTAGCACCTTGTCCTCCAAAAGTTGAGTCAACACCTCCTCCTTTTGGATTTTGAATAAGTACAACCGCCATTAATAGAATTCCATTTAAAGCTATTAGTATTGTTAATGCTGTAATCATTAGATTTCCTTTTTTAATTTTTCAATTAGAGCCGCAAAGAAACTACTTTTTTTGGGATTTTTCAAGCTTAAACGTTCATAGATGTCGATGGCTTTGCGAATATATCCTTGTTCGGCATAAAGTTCGGCTAGGGTTTGGGTAGCAATATCATCTTTCTTAACAATACTCTTTGATATTTTAGCTTTTAACGCAGCTTTTCGCTTAGATTTCTTACCTTTTTTATCCTTTTTGTCCTTCTTTTTAGAAGATTTCTTGCTCTTTATCTTTTTTGATTTCTTCTCTTCTTTTTTTGCGTCATTAGAAAGATTAAGTGCTTTTTTGTCATTTTCCTTCAGACTATTAATCCAAATCGTATATGCATCAAGGTTTGTTTCAAGTTGAGGCTTAAAAACCATACCTTCTTTCTTTTTACGCTTCTTTGCATCTTTCTTTTTAGAGGCTTTTTTCTTTGATTTTGAAGGCTCGCTGATTAATGATTTCGCTTTTTTTAGAGGTTTAGCCTTTTTGCCAATTTTCTTCTTTTTCTTTTTAGGACCTAAAGGAGCTGCTTTTTTCTTCTTTTTTGGATTGATCGGCTTTATTTCTACCGATTCCTGCACCTTAATTTCATTGACAGGTTGATTTTCAGTTCTGTTTTCAACTGTCTCAATCGCAGCAGCATTTTCTTTTACCTGCTTTTTAATTTTTTTCTTAGACTTGTTTTTTGACTTTTTAGACTTAGATTTCAATTCTATTGTATGAAAATTAATCGCATCTTCTTTAGTCTCAAATGTAGAAGGTTGAATGCCTTCCATCCAAGAATACTGAAAAAGTGGAAATTTATTATCCTGATCTGATTTAGAATTAATAAAATGAAGCGATTGAGAAAATGGCGCCTTTTTAATCTTCTTCTTTAAGATTTCCGGATCTGGACTTTTATCCTTCTTGATGATATTTCCTATAGAATCTTTCGCCATTTAGTTTTAATGTGTCATAAAGGAAAGAAATATATTTCAATATTCTTAGTGAGTAAATTTAAAACTACCAATTGGTAAAGCTATCGTTAAAAACTCTTTCTACCACATCTTCAATAATTTCTTCAATCAAACCATCTTGAATAGATTGAAAATCCGTATTACTGTCAAAGTCTTCGAAATCATTGTAAGACTTGGTCCAGTTATCTTCTTCGTTGTTATTATTGGTATATGTGATTTTAAATCTAATCTCCAATCTGTTAAGACTCGTGGTATTATTTTCATCAGGTGCCAAATATGTCACCTTAAATCCTGAGATTTCTGCGGCATAAACGATATCTGGATCTGTATTATCATTAACTAATCTGGATTCTTCTCTTATTTTACGGCGTAGTCTTTCAGAGAATAATTGTGCCAAATCAATAGGTACATCAATAACTGCAGATGTTGTATCTTCTACTTTATACGTTTTTAAATCTGGTGGAATAACGATGCCTTTAAAATTATAGCAAGCGCCGAATACAAGTATAATTAGTAATGTGTAAATGCTTTTTTTAAATGGCAATGTCATATTCTTTAATCTTACGGTACAGTGTACGTTCAGAAATACCTAATTCTTCTGCGGCATCTTTTCGTCTGCCCTTGTGCTTTTTTAAGGCCTTTAAGATTAACTCTTTGGTTTTTTCATCCAGCGATAGACTTTCTTCGACCTCCTCTGCATTATTAAACGCTGCATCTTCTTTATTAATTATCACTGGTCGCGAATCAAATTCGTTAAAATCAATTGGTTTGTCTGCAGACGCAAAACCAGAATTGTCAACCATGCTGCGTTCACGTTGAGGTTCGTAAGTGTTGAATGTTGACGATGCTGGCAGAGATGGCATTTCTAAATCGTTCCTTTGAACTAATTCAAATACCAGTTTCTTCAAGTCATTTAAATCGTTTTTCATTTCGAAAAGAAATTTGTAAAGTATTTCCCTTTCTTCAAAATTGATATTTTGACTCTTCGAAAATTTAGCCGGTAAATTTCTTTCTCCAAGTCGAGGTGCTATCAACAATAAGTCTTTTACATCGATAAGTTTGTCTTCTGATAAAACAGATAATTGCTCTACCAAATTTCTTAATTCTCGAATATTTCCTGGCCACCTGTAATTGGAAATCAGTGTTTGAGCTTGCTCTGTTAGTCTTACAGAATCGGTTTTATATTTTTCTGCAAAATCATTGGCAAATTTTCTGAATAGGATGGTGATATCTCCTCGTCTTTGATGTAAAGCAGGAACTTTTATTGGAACAGTATTGAGTCTGTAATACAAATCTTCCCTAAATTTCCCTTCATTGACTTTTTGCATCAGGTCAACATTGGTTGCCGCGATTATTCTAACATCAGTTTTTAATATTTTCGATGAACCTACTTTGATAAATTCTCCATTTTCAAGAATTCTTAAAAGGTATGCTTGAGTATCAAGCGGCATTTCGCCAATTTCATCTAAAAATATTGTTCCCTTGTTAACCGTCTCGAAATATCCTTTTCTTTCAGTTGAAGCGCCTGTGAATGCACCTTTTTCATGTCCAAACAATTCAGAATTGATAGTTCCTTGAGGCAACGATCCTGTGTTGATTGCCATAAAAGGATTGTGCTTTCTGGCACTGTATTCATGAATTATCTTAGAGATACTTTCTTTTCCAACACCACTTTCTCCTTGTATAAGAACAGTTAGTTCTGTAGAAGCAACTCTTAGTGCAGTTGCAATAGCGTGATCCAGTTGTTCAGAACGACCAACTATGCCATACCTCTGTTTTACACTTTGTAAGTTTGCCAAATTTGAACGATTTCTAGTTAGTCGGCAATAATGCCTTTTAAACTGCCACTTGTGCCAGATTGCACAGTCACGTTTACATAATCTCCTTTTTTATAATTTCCTGTTTTAGGAAAAATGACTGTTTTAAATTGGCTGGTTCTTCCTTTAAAATCATCAGCTGATTTTTTAGAATCTCCTTCTATTAAAACCTTAAACGTTTTGCCAATATCCTTTTGATTTGAAGCATAAGATACAGCGCTTTGTACTTCTATAACTTCGGATAACCTTCGTTTTTTTACTTCTAAAGGAATGTCATCTTCATATTTTCTTGCAGCCAACGTACCTGGTCTTTCGGAGTAGAAGAACATATATGATAATGTGTATTTACTTCTTTTAATAACCTCCAAAGTCTCTTTATGTTCATCTTCTGTTTCACTGCAAAAACCACAAATGATATCAGATGAAATGGCACAATCAGGTATTATTTCATAGATTCGATCCACCTTTTGATCATACCATTCTCTGTCATATGTTCTGTTCATCAATTTTAACACGCGACTATTTCCTGACTGCACTGGCAAGTGAATATATTTACATATGTTTTCATAATCTCTGATTGCGTAAAGTACTTCGTCTGTTATATCTTTAGGATGAGACGTCGAAAACCTGATGCGTAAGTCTGGGTGAACTTTAGCCACCATTATCAATAGGTCAGCAAAGGTGACCACTTCTTTTGTGCCTGGATTTTCCCACTTATAGGAGTCCACATTTTGACCTAATAAAGTAACTTCTTTAAATCCTTGATCAAATAAATCTTGTGCTTCTGCAACAATTGAAAAAGCATCTCTCGATCTTTCACGCCCTCTTGTAAAAGGCACCACGCAGAATGAACACATGTTATCGCAACCTCTCATAATTGAGATGAAAGCAGATACGCCATTTGATCCCATTCTTAAAGGTGAGATGTCTGCATAGGTTTCTTCTCTAGATAATAATACATTGACACCTCTGTCTCCATCTTCAGCGCCACTAATCAAAGTAGGTAAATCTCTGTAAGCATCTGGTCCGACGACGATATCAACTAATTTCTCTTCTTCAAGAAGTTTTGCTTTTAATCGTTCAGCCATACATCCTAAAACACCGATTAATGTACCAGGTTTTTTCCTTTTTACTTTGTTAAAAATACTGAGTCGTTGACGAACAGTTTCTTCTGCTTTTTCTCTAATTGAACAAGTATTGACTAGAATAAGATCGGCTTTATCCATATCTCTGGTTGAGCCATATCCTTCTTTTGCCAGAATTGATGCTACAATTTCTGAATCACTAAAATTCATTGCGCATCCATAACTTTCTATGTAAAATTTCTTGGCAAATGCGTCATTATCAAACTGTTCAATCACTTGACCTTGTAGTTTTGGATCAATTTTGCGATCAATATTTTCTAATGTTGGATTATTATCGTACATATTTTTATCTAAATAAGCCGCAAAGGTAATACAAAAGAAGGAGTCACGTGACATAATGTCATGATAATGTATACTGAAAGTATGGTGGTTTTACGTTCATAATACCAAAGCAAGGAAAAGAACCTTTATCAGATCTTGGATAAGAATGTAAATACCTGCTTAATTGGCATAGAATTTACTTATCAATATATATTTTAACATATATTTAGTAGTCTCATTAATAAAACTTTGGTAACTATTTCCGATTTATAACGTCATATTTTAAAATGAGATTAATTTTGTACAACTATAATTTTCGAAACATGAGCAAAATCACACTTTTTATATTAGCCTTCTTGACAGTAGGTATTATAAACGCCCAATCTTTAGAAGATGAATTGGGTTTTATATACGTAAAAGCTGACTATTTATTAGAAACTGACCGATATGAAGAATCGATCCAAGAATTTACTAAAATAATTTCTGAAGATCCTGCATTTAAAGATGCGCTTTATAAAAGAGCTACAGCAAAATTTGCAATTGCCGCTTTTTTAGGAACAAAAAAGGATATTCTTCAGTCATTTGAAGTAAAAGGTGTGACACCTGAGACTTTAATTCTGTATGGAAAGGCCTTAGAAAATTTAAATGAAGAAGAGGCTGCAACCAATACGCAAAAAACTGCATCTATGTTATTGGGTAATAGTTCCAACTCGAATAGAAGCAAAAGAAATGATACAAATTCGGGTGGGCATGATAACGATTCTGGCAGTAGTAAGGAAAAATCTCCAACAGAAGTGCTTAAGGAAGAAGCGGATAAGATCGATGAACAAGTCGGCAGTATTTTAGATCAAATCCTAGGAAGAGAAAACGGTACATCTGAATCTGATGGTGAAGTTGATAATAGTGAGAGTGATGGCGATATGACTAAAATTATCAAAAAAGATGATGAAGTAGTTGCTGAAAAGAAAGAAGAAGGGCCAGATATGAGCGAGAATGAAATATTCATTGACGAAGATTTAACTTTGATCATCAAAGATGGTTTGGGTGGAAGAAAAGTATTGAACCAACCAAATATTTTGATATTAAATGAAACTTCAGGATACATCAGCGTTGATGTTTGTGTAAACAGAAATGGTAAAGTATTGGAAGCTGTTTATAACCAAAGAAATTCTACTTTAAATACACAAAGTTTGGTTTCTTTAGCTGTAAGAAAATCTAAAGAATTTTGGTTCGAAAAATCGAATAAGGAAGAATTGTGCGGAACGATAGTATTTAAAATTTCTGGTAGAAGTTAAGAATACAGAAAGTTCAAAAAAGACAAAAAACCAATATGAATAAATTAGTTCAACGGACGCTACTACTTACAATATTATCTTGTATCATCAGTCTCAGTCATGCTCAATTTGGTATTGGCTTCACGGTAACACAAGATCTTTACAACAGGTACAGTAATCCGATAGACTCTACTGGTGAACATAGGGCAAACGGAAGTGCTTTATTAAATTTAGGGATTGGACCAAAAATATGGTTTGGAGGTGAAAATTTTTCGCTCTCAGTGGAGACACAAGCTAACTTAGGCATTTTAGCATTCTCTTTGCCTAACTATAAAGGACTAGGAAATGTATCTTTTCCTATCATGGGCAAGATTAACTTTGCCGGTGTATCAGCATTAAGTAAAGAAGGCAGATTTGGACTTTCTCTAGGCGGAGGAATTCAATTTAATAAAACAGAATTGTATTACATAACAAACGATTTTAAAGCTAAAGGTGGCGAACGAAACTTCTTTAAGACATATGTTATTC
>JABDKX010000241.1 GCA_013001975.1 Saprospiraceae bacterium
GCATCAAGTTGAATGGAAAATAATATGGCTAGCAATAATGTGAAGATCAATTTCATAATATTATTTTAAATAAAGCAGCAATATGAAAAAGCAGGATATGCTTATATAATTAAGCACACCCTGCAAGAAAAAAATTATGCGACTTCTATGAGTTTAGATTTTGAAACAGAAACTTTCTGTTTTGGCATATTTACAACCAATTCCCCGTTTTCATAAACAGCATTTATTGCCTCAACCTTAATATTTTCAGGCAAGGTAAAAGAGCGAGCGAATGACGAATAACTATATTCCTTTCGCATATAATTCTTTTGTTTGTCTTCTTCAGTTGTTTCTTTATTAGAAGAAATGGTCAATATGTTGCCATCTAGTTCGACGTTGATATCTTTTTTATCCATTCCAGGAATTGCCATTCGCACTTCAAAGCTGTTGTCAAGCTCTTCAATATTTGCAGCAGGTGCAAATTGCGAATTGCTATTAAAAAATTTATCATCGCTAAAAAAATCTGACCAACTAGGCATTAAGCTGCGTGAATTAAATTTTACAAGTGACATAAATAAATTATTTAATGGTTAATGAATGATTATATGACAAAGGTGAATAGGTTTTACTGGTTTTCAAATAATATGTATCAGCAGCCACTATGATTTCAATCATCTTATCACGCGTATAAAGTCTCGAGTTTTACATAAAAATAAGATGTCCACATATTTGTCAGCTGCATAGATGCTAAGAGAAAATTTCAGTTTCATTTTCCTTCTATTGGCTTTAATAGCCGAAATAGTTGGCACAATAGGAGGTTTCGGATCTTCTGTTTTCTTTGTTCCTATTGCCAATTTTTATCTGGATTTTGAATCTGTACTTGGATTGACAGCATTATTTCATGTTGCGAGTAATCTTAGTAAGATCGCTCAATTCAAAAAAGGGTTGAATAAAAAACTGGTAATTCAATTAGGTGTTCCTGCGGTTTTGTTTGTTATAATAGGGGGTATTTTAGCGAAATACTTTTCAGGTATTTATTTAGAAATTGCCTTAGGTGTATTTCTCATCTCTATAAGTCTGCTATTCCTTATTAAGCAAAACCTGGTTATTAAGCAAGGGAAGGTGCAAGCCATTACTGGTGGCGTTCTTTCAGGATTCTTAGCTGGTCTTTTAGGGACTGGTGGCGCTGTACGGGGATTAACGATGGCCGCGTTTAATTTAGAAAAAAGTGTTTTTGTTGCTACTTCTGCAGCTATAGATTTTGCTGTTGATTTTTCACGATCTATAGTTTATGCATTCAATGGATTCATCCAAAAAGAGATATTAATCTATGTTCCTTTCTTAGTCATCATAGGCTGGGTCGGAACCATGATTGGAAAAAAGATATTATACAAAATCCCACAAGAGAATTTTAAAAAGATGAGTTTGCTATTGATTCTTGGAATTGGAATCGTGACTTTCATTCGTGCTATTCTCAGTTAGGAGTAAATAAAGGAGATTACTTTTAATCTCCTTTAAAACTAACATTAAACATATATTACTCATTTTCTGAGTCTAACTTTGTTTGGAATCCTAAAAAACCATACAAAGGACAGATTCCTGAACAAGAGGTTGCCATTAGAATAACAGCTGCAAAAATTGATATATAAGCCATCAAGCCAAACACCAACTTAGACAATACCAAACCAAATAAAACCAACGACAATAATCCTCTGAAGTATCGATCAAATTTTCCTATATTTTGTCTCATAATATTTGTTTTTAAATGAGTTAATCTTGTTTTAATTTTTTCACACTATCGTTTAAATCCATTTTGGCTTTTTTAAGCTTTCTTATCAACTTGTTTAAGTCATTAGCCACAGGTAATTGCTCTGGCACTCGATTCAAATTACTTTTTATCATATGCCGAATTTGTCTTCCTATTTTCCTGTGTGCATTCGCTGCAATTATTTCAGAAGGGTTTTTCATTCTCTTCAATCGATCTGTCGTTAAAACCACTCTGAAAATATTTGCTGACAATTCAGTCATAGACATATAATCTGACATCACGTCATTTGATTCTAATTGGCGTTCTTTCCTCAATTCAGCTAATGTATTGTTGTACATTCCCATATACCCTTCATTTGTAAAAAACTGAAAATCCTTCACTCTTGCTCTTCTTGCAGCCTTATTTAGAATTACATTCAATCGCTTTATCTCATCTCTGGCAATTATTCGATTTAAAAAATCTTCATCTCCTAATATTTCTTTCAAGTCACCTAATGCATTTAAAAAAAATGTTCTTGCTCTCTTCACCATTTTCTTCCGTCCATCAGCATGAAGCGCAATCAGAAAACAAGCAAACTTTGTTAACTTATAATCTTTTTTGCGTTCGTTTCTAAATAAGATGAAGTTAGATTCTGAATCAATATTTAACAACGAACAAGTTCTTTTGGCTTCTTCAATATTAGGTTTAAGCGTTGATAAATTCTTATAGCCCAAAATCTGAGCATACCAACTTGCTAGCCAATAGTGATGCTTATTTTCCACTATAGAAAAATCTAAAAAGTTGGGTCTCTCCTTTTTTGATGTTACAGTATTCATCTTACACCTTATACATCAAATATGTCCAGTTTATAGATCTTTTACTATGATGAAAATCACCGTGGTAAATGATTAACAACATTATATTTTATCAATCATAAAATGAATATTATGGAAAAAGAAAGTTTGAATACCCTAGCAATACTAGAAATTCAAGGACATCACCTTCAATGGAATGAATCTTTAAATGAAATGATTCATAATTTAAAGTTATTTGAAAAACAATTAAGTGACATATCAAGAAAGAATAATTCAATTGTTACAAAAAAATTAATTGGACATTTCCAAAATCGATTTTTCATTCAAAAAACTGAAATTAACCAACTGAAAAATGCTATTAAAAAGCATGAGTTATCTATCAAAAGAAAAAAAGAAATAAGTAACGATAAGGTTACTATTGAAGACGAACGATACCATAATAGAATGGCATTACAATTTAAGGCACAGGAAATAATTTTTTATAAGCTTAAATTTGATTATGCTGATTTTGTAAAAGAA
>JABDKX010000242.1 GCA_013001975.1 Saprospiraceae bacterium
GATAAAAATTCTGTTCAGTTAGATATTTTTCCAACAAATCTGGTCGATAATATTATTGTTTATAAATCTTTTACTCCTGACTTGCCTGGTGATTTCTCTGGGGGTATGGTAAATATAGAAACAAAAGAATTTCCTGAGTCAAGAACATTTGAGATATCTGGTAGTGTAGGGTATAATCCTAATATGAACCTTAATGATAATTATATTACATATGAGGGAGGTGGTACTGATTTCCTTGGATTTGATGACGGTACCAGAGAATTACCAATTAATCCAAATGGAGCTATTCCTGAGAGAACTGAAAGCAATACAGCTTTGACAGGTTATACTCAGAAATTTTCTCCTATCATGTCAACAATGAGAGAGAATTCAAGTCTAAATTCTAGTTTTTCGATCTCATATGGTAATCAAATCAATAAAGATAAATTTGATATTGGATATACGTTATCTGCTAATTATAAAAATGAAACGCAATACTACGAAGATGCAAGGTTTGGCGTTTATTTTAAAGAGCAAGATGATAACTCAATTTACGCACTGGCAAATGACAGATCAGATGCTGGACAACTTGGTGTGAACAATGTTATTTGGAGTACACTTGCAGGCGTTGCTATAAAAACACAAAGACATAAAATTAGCTTGAGCGCTTTAAGAAGTCAGAATGGAGAGAGTAGGGCAGCCTTTATAAATTCAATTAGAAAAGAATTTGGTCAAGCTGAATTAGAGAAGCATAACTTAGAATATACTGAAAGAAGTGTGACTAACGTATTGCTAAAAGGTATTCATAGTAATAAGCAAGGTAACTTTGAAATTAATTGGGAATTGTCACCAACTTTATCTTTAATGTCAGATCCTGATATACGTTTGACTGCCTTCGAGATTAATCCAGATGATGGCGCTTATGAATTGAATCCATCTACTGCTGGACTGCCAACAAGAACTTATAGGTCGTTAGAAGAAATGAATTATGCAGGACGTTTAGATTTTGTTCTCAAGTTAGATGGTAAGATGAAAAACAAAATCAAGTTTGGCGTTAATGGTGTTTATAAGGATAGAGATTTTTCTATACTTGATTACAATTTTGCTTTGCACAAAAGAGGAACTTTTGATTTGACAGGAGATCCTAACGAATTATTCGAACCACAAAACTTATGGACACTTGAAGGTGATCGAGGTTTATTTGTAGATGGTGCTTCAGAACTTGCTAAAACTTATCAAGCTCAAATGCGTGTACTTGCTGGTTATGTGATGAACCAAATGGAAGTCACGAAAAGCTTTAAAGCGATTTATGGCTTAAGAGTTGAGCAAGCACAAATTTGGTATACAGGTAGAAAAGAAGTCATTTTAAACCCCCAAACAGATTTGTTTGATAATAGAAAAGTTTTAGACGAGCTGGATTTTCTGCCAAGTTTGAGTCTTGTGCAAAACCTTTCAGATCAAGATGGTAAAACGTTTAACTTAAGAGCATCTGTATCAAGAACTATAGCAAGACCTTCATTTAAGGAAAAGTCAATTGCACAAATTCAAGATAGAATCTCTGGAAGAGCATTTCAAGGTAACCCTGATTTAATAGATACGAAAATTGTGAATGCTGACTTAAGACTAGAATACTTCTTACCTAAAGGAGAAACGGTTTCATTAAGTGGATTTTATAAGTCGTTTGACAATCCTATTGAATTAACTTCTTTTAGTGCATTTGCGCCTAATACATTTACACCTAGAAATGTTGGAGAAGCTACATTATATGGAATTGAAATAGAATTTGTTAAGAGATTGGATTTTATAGCAAAGTCATTAGAGCATTTCTCAATCAATGCCAATACAACTATCGTTCAATCATCTGTTAACATGACGGATAATGAATTTGAAGGTAGAGTATTGACAGCAAGAGAGGGAGAAGTTATTGATGGATCAAGAGAAATGGTTGGTCAATCACCTTATGTTATTAATGCAGCATTAAATTACATTGAACCGACATTGGGTTGGGAAGGAAATGTATCCTATAATGTTCAAGGTAGAAGATTGGCTATCGTTGGTATAGGAAAAGTTCCTGATGTATATGATAATCCATTCCATAGCTTAAATCTTAAAGTATCTAAGAGAATGGGAGAGGAGCAAAAATTGAAAATTTCTATTTCAGTTCAAAATCTTTTAGATTCTAATAGAGAAAAAGTTTATGGTTCGTTTAATGCAGATGATGAATTATTTGAAAGATTATCACCTAGAAGAACAATTTCAGTTGGCGTTGGATACAGATTCTTCTAATATGAATAGATAATATAAAAGATATATAAAACGCAATTTTTCCTTTTTAGGATAGAAAGTTCCCATTCTGGTTTGTGGGAGCTTTCTTTTTTATATATGCAACAAATGAGAACTGGCTTAATCAATGTTAACTCAAGTATACTTGAATGTAAATTAAATGTTACCAAATATTTGATTTTTTAGACTATTCGAGCTAGATTTATTAGTAGTAATTATAATTGTTACTGATAATCAATGCATTACGTATTTAAAAAATATTTTTCACTCACTTTTTTGTTAACATTAAGTTTACATTGCTTTTCAAATGTGGCTGATGATATACATATTATTCCATTTGTTAAGTCATCTGGGTTGATAATGATAGAAGCAGAACTTGATGGAGAGAGTGGTTTTTTCATATTTGATAGCTGTGCTGATGCTTTAGTTATAAATGATTCTGACTTTAAAGATGAAGTGGATTTTAAGTTTCAATCATTAAATGGAGTTTTTAAAAGTGAGAAGGTAGAAATCACTAATCTTAAGTTTGGAACCTATAAGTTTTTTAATTTAAATGGTTTTAAAGCAGATTTGTCGCATTTAGAAGTTTTAACCAGTCGACATATACTTGGAATAGTTAGTGCTAAAATGTTTGAGACTGAGGTCTTAAGAGTGGACAACATTAAAAAGACAATCGAATTGTATCCTAAAAAGTACATGAAGCACTTGGATGGTAAAGATCATTTGAGTTGTCCAATTTATTTTGAAAATAACGTACCCATATTAGAAGTAACAATTAATGGTGAAAAATATCCGTTTGCATTAGACACGGGAGCGTCAGCTTCATTAATTGACCAGTCATTTGTTAAAAGTAATCGTCCTTTATTTACAAATCAGAACACGAGCATTAATCTTTTGACTGCCCATAAGAAAGGATCAAAAGCTTCTGTAAGCAATATAAAATCTTTCAAGATTGCTAATGCCAGGATCGAGAAGTTGTCATTTGCACAATTTGACTTCTCAGAAGTAAATAAGCTTTTTAGCAAGGATTTAA
>JABDKX010000253.1 GCA_013001975.1 Saprospiraceae bacterium
TTATTAAGTAAAGAAGTAGAAAAAAAGATCACAGACATGTTAAGTGATATCATCAATACTGCAGACTCAGGCGTAGGGATTGCTATTGGAAATCTTGATAAAAATATCAACGAATCCGTATCACGAATATTTAGAAATCTAGATGCTAACCTTTCTTCTTTAGACAAACAAATTGTACAAGTTTTCTCTAAAACATTAAGAGATTCTTTAACTGGTTTTATAAATGGATTTGTTGAAGATGTAGATCTTAAAGCACTGTCCTCCAAAATAAGTACTGATTTATTAAGTGTTGAATTAAGAGACACCTTATTATCCATTGCAAGAGAAGTTAAAAAAGAAGTTCCGCTTAAAGAGGATGTAACCGACATCATCGGTGTTATCAAAGAAAATGCTACAAGCATCATTCTTTTGCTCGGAGCCATTATTGCTGGCTTAATGTTTTTAAGAGCGAGACTGAAAAAGAAAAGAGAAGAAGATTTAGATATAGCATCCGTTGTTCATAAAGCCATGAATGATGATGAAGCATTTAAAAATAAATTAGAGAAAATGCTCGCTGATAAAAACAGGTTAGAAGATTTTAAAAAACGTATTGATAAATATAAAGATTCATAGTTAATGATTGACAATTAATTTAAGGGATATGATACTACCAATAAACTTCAAAGGCTTTATAAAAGCAGACCCACTTGACAAATTTGATGGGAGAACAGGATTATTTATTCACATGGCAGTCACCTTGTTCTTTTGTGTGCTTCTTTTATATCTCATCGATCCAGTTTTAGAAATTGTCTTTTTTAAAAATAATTTTATAAAAGTCTTAGAAGTTGTATTATTTGTAGGAATTTATGCCCCACTTATTTATTCGTTAAGAAAATCGAGTTCTCTCTTACATTACTTATTGATTTTTATACCGCTTTTCTTTTGCGATATACTACTAGAGTCTTCGTGTGCAAGGTCGGTAGCTGATAAAGCCCTTTGGAATTACTACCCTGGTTCTTTCCTTGAAGAGATCAACCCTAAAGCGCTCAGGTACTTTTTTACAGTATCTGTTGACGCGCTTTTATTTGGCCCAGTATGTTTGTGGGTTAGTCGACTGATATCTACGTGGAAGGAGATTAAGCCCGAAAAAAAATTGTTTAATCTAGAAAGCCATGAAGCCCTTTTTACAGAAAGCAGAACGACAGATATGATGTCCTTCCCACCTAGAAGGTATGGTGAAGAATTAAAAAAGGACAGCTTTATAGAAAAGTTTAAACTGGATCCTGATTTCTATTTGTTGCGTTTTATTGGCATAGGATTTATGATTTATCTATCCGCTCTTTTTATGGGTAGTTTAGGCATAAACTCATACAGCGAAGCCAATAATTATCTTCCACAAGAATTGGAAGAATTAATAGACCAACAAGAAGAAGGAATTCGTATTAGTGATTCTGAAATTATAAGTACTATAGAAAAAACAGAAAATCTTATTATAGAAAACAGCTTAAATAAATTATTAAACGGCAATTATAAAGTTCCTGGTTTATTATCACTGTTACAAAATGAAATGGAAAATACGCCCCAAGAAAAGAGGAGGGAGGTAGCAGAAAATATTATCAAAGATTTTAAATCACAGAATTTGGCTTCAGACATTAATTCCGATTTATTAAAACAGGAAAATGAAGTTATCATCAAGCAAGTTAAAAAGACACTTTCAAAATCTGACTTCGACCACATCGCATTGTCAACAGCACAAATTATTGATAGTGCAAGTTTGAAAAAATACCAAGCGCCTGTTATAAATGCGTTTAATACATTAGAAGGTGAAAATTTAAAAAAGCATTTAATTTCGCTAACAGGTGTTCCCATTTGGCCAACATTTTTATCTGACCTTATGACAGATACTTATAGTAATCCGATCCACGGTGTCCATACTTATGGAAAAATTTCAATAATGATTTTACTGATCTTTTTAGCAGCATTTAATATTCGTATTCGATACTATGCTTTGTTATGTTTGATTGGTGGTCATGTTGTTTCTACGCTTTTTTCATTTCTCTTTTTCTATAAAGGAAGCGGCAACGAATTTTTATTTGCCTCTGGCATTGTAGATGGTGTCATGTTACTCATTTTAATAACATTTTTATATCGTTCCTATACAGACAAAGGAGACGAATTTAAAGCCATCAAAGGATTTCCAAATTCATTTTCCTTAGCGGTTGTTGGGCAAAACTTACTCTTCTATTTTTTGTCAATTCTATTTATAGGCTATTTCATTTTTATCTTATTAAGCAAATATTTGCATATTGCTTTTTTCGAAAAATTCCACAATCTGTATGCTCTACCAGAAGCAATGTTGGTAAACACACTAACCTATCTGATGACACTTTCAATTGTTGCTTATTTGTGTGCGAAGAATAGAAAGCTCAGGCGATTCCTTGTTCAAACGATAACAGATCCCATTAAGATAAGTATGATCGTTGCCATTGTTTGGTTTAGCTTAAAGAATATCGGTACCAGTCCTTTTACTTTTGCTGGAGCCAATGCTTATCTTCTAATTTATATCATAATAGGAAGCTTTATATTAATATTGATTAATGTCTTTAGAAAATTAGAATACAATATAGATTATCTGCTAACGTCCTTACATCCGGCGGAAGCAGCAACAGCGCATGCTGTTATAGAAAGTTTTTATGGACCAGAGAATGTTGATGGTTTTGCAGCAGTCAAAAAGATAGATAACTATATTGGAAACATCAGGGGCAGAAAGCGTGGCCTCATAAATTTTCCTTTCCATTTTTTGGAAAACATATTAAGTCCTTTTCTTGGATTAAGACCTCGATTTTCAACGATGTCCATTGAAGAAAGAAACCTCTTTCTAAAGCGCAATATTTTAAAAACACCAAGCGAAGTAAAACGGTCATTCTCGCCAGAAATTTCAAACATTGCAGGACAAATCGGATTATCGATAAGAGCGTTATGTGCATTAGCCCATTTAACTTCTAAGAAAGGGCATGAACATGTAAAGTATGTAGAACCAGACATTAGAGACAGGTTTCAAAAGTTTACAACAAACCAAAAACCACCTTATTCAAAAATAGCTGAACTACCAAAATCGAAAGATGACTCAAAAAATTATCACCCAGATGAGCAAATTAATTCTGGAGATATTCCTTCATTTAGAGTTCAAGCTAATAATCAAAATTATAAACTCAAACAATCTTACGATTATATCATAGTTGGTTCTGGAGCAGGTGGCGCCGTTATGGCTTATCGCCTAGCACAAGAAAATGGTATAGAACCCTCTGACATTTTATTGGTAGAAAGAGGTCCTAGATGTTCACACACCAATGATATGTCAGATGATGAATTGAGTATGCTAGCCAAATTATACAAAGAAGGCGGATTACAACAAACAAAGAAATTTGATATGGTCTTACTTCAAGGTGAAGCATTAGGCGGAACAACTGTCATTAATAATGCAGTATGTTTTGAAATGACCGAAGCGACAAAGCAGGTTTGGCAAGAAGAATATGGGTTAGACTTAAGTGAATTGCAAAAACACTACGATTTGGTAAAGGATGAAATTAATATTCATCCACTTGATGAGAGCGCCATAAACCAAAATGTAAGAACCAAGTTTATTTCGGGTGTCAACGCATATAACCAATCAAATAACAAAACAAGTTTAAGATTAGTAGATCATGTATTAGTTAATTCAAGAAATGAGTTGGGTGATGGTCTTTGGAATTTAGGTAATAAGAGAGGAAGAAAAACATCTATGGCAGAAACATATATTCCTTGGGCAGAAGGACTGGGTATACATGTTACAACTGAAACGAATGCGCTGCGATTCTATTCCGATTCAGAAGATCCTAATTGGAATAAAAAAACAGCACAAAAAATATTACTTCAAATTGGCAAAAGAGACATAAAGGAAATTCAAGTCAATAAGAGCCTTATCGTCGCTGGAGGTTGTTTGGCTTCAAGTCATTTCTTAATGAGAAGTAATGTATTTAAAAATATAGGAAAAAACTTGGCGTGTAATTACGCATTTCCATTAATATTTGAATACGATGATAAGATAAATGCATATGATGGTGCACAAATAACGGTTGCAGCTATAGAAAATGAAACGAATGCTGTTTTTGAAACGTATTTTAATCCGCCTGGTGCATTTTCATTAACCCTTCCATTTAATTTCCAAACAAACTTGGAAATCATGGAAAATTATGATCAGTGTCTGAGTTTTGGAATTCTTATTGGATCAGAAAATTCAGGTCTTATACAATCTAAAGCTGATGCATTTTCAGGAAGAGCTTTTGGTTTTAAATTAGAACCTGAGGAGAGAATTAAAATAAAAAATAGCTTTATTACGCTTCTTAAAATCGCTAAAAAATCTGGCGCCAAACACGCGTACTTACCACTCAAACCAGGTATTAAATTAGACATGAGAGATGATACAGCATTTGAAGCATTTATATCTGAATTTGAAAATTATACATTATTACAAGAAGAGATAGTTTTAAGCAGTGCCCATCCACAAGGAGGGAATATGATGGCTGGATCAGTAGAAGAAAAGAAAGGCAAAAGAGCTGTTGATGAAAATTTCAAACTTGTAGATCATACTAACGTATATGTTGTAGATGCTTCAATATTCCCTACGAGTCTGGGTGTAAATCCACAATGGACAGTAATGGCAATGTCATCTTTAGCTTCAGAAATAATTATAAAAAATAATTCGTAATGGACGATTTTAAATTTTACTACTTTCTTGTAGGTGCTTTGGTTTTTGGCGTCTCAGCTCTTATGGTAATACTTGAGTTTGGACTGTCACTTAATAAAACACAAAAGGATAATATCAATTATCACATTAACGCTTGGTCTTCTGAGAGATTTTATTTTATAAATTTTGCTTGGGGCGTTGTCGGTGGTCATTTATTCTTGGGTTCTAAGTCTCCCATCATACCAGAAAATACTGTTAGTGTCATCGTTGTGGCTGTTATTTCATTAATAATGATCATCCATGGTGTCTGCTTTTTAAAAGAAAAAAGAATATCTCTTTCAACAAGAATATTTCTATTGCTCACAGGATTTATAGCGGGTCACATGCTATGGTCAATGAATGATTATGTATTATGAAAAAGATAAATAAATGGATGACCCAATCCGTGAATAAGGCGTCAAACGCATGGGATAGTTCAATAATTGAAAATGTAAAAAAATTCTTACTATTTATTTTCGTAGTCTTGATCGTTGCTGATGTCGCTTTTGTTTTTACGGACGAGCTACCTACCATCAGTCAAGTGGTTCTAGACTCATCACCTAAGTATCTGATCTTCATTTTTCTTTTTGGATTAGCTACTGCAAACATATTTTTTAAACGTCCTTTGGGTAGTCGTTTGGTTTCTGAAACCAAAGCTGTAATTATCCTGACGCTTTCTATTTTAGGTTTGGTTCTTTGGGGTCTTAATATCAATGACGATAACATCAATTGCGACAATTTCAACCAAATTAAAGCTTCCCCGATTTACCAAATTGTTTGTAAAGAGTGTATGGAAGATCGTCAGCAATATTTGAACAGTAATTGTAATAAAGTTACAAAAGCTATGTGCAGTGATCCAAGTCGAACATTCGATTTTAAATTAGATTTGACAACTGAGATCAAACTTATTCTGCTTTTTGGAGGGTTCATTTTTGGATTCCTTTTTTGGCCTCAATTCCAATATCCTGACGAGCATTTAAGAACTTCATTTTAATGGCTAAAGGAATTTCAATCCAAACCTGTTCCACTTAGACTTAGTGTGAGGTATATAATTAAATTAATTGGGTTTAACTAAGGATGCATTTCCAATATTGTAATAGGAATAAACTTCCTTAATTAAATCGTCTTGAAGAATATACCATTCACAAACGCGCATTGTTCCTTTTTCACTTATTTGATTATATCGGATACATACCTTGTTGCCTTCTGAAATTTGCTCAAAATTTTCAAACTTGTGATTTAGAAAAGCCTCTTTATTACTATGAACAATTTCCAAATATTCAGCTGCAGAATCAATCACACCAAACGGACTTGTGTGCTTAAAATCTTTTGATATTGGAATATCTTCAAAGTTTCCATTTTGCCAAATTAAAAACCACTTTTTTAGGACTGGATGTAATTGATTCATAGTCGATGTCAGGTTAAAAATAAATAATAATTCATTAAAGATAAATTATTGAAATCACACCAGATAAAAAGCAAGTAAAACAATCTTCTAATACATCTTTAATATCTAAATGAACTTGTGTTGGCGTTAGAAACTGAACCTGATGGTATTCGCAAACACCTGGAATGCAGACAAATTAAACACCAATACAATAAAAAACGACCCAGATATAAATCCAGGTCGTTCTTTTATTTTTTATTGAAACAAACTTCTATTCCTTTATGAATAATTCAAAGGGAGGAATCGAATATTTTGATTATCCTATCCCAAGAATAAGCAGAGATAAATCTAAGTTACTTTGAGAAGATATTTCCAAATTGGTTAAATTCAACAGGTTTGTCTGTGATTGAACTTGAAGTTTTCCCTTCATCTCAAGTTGTCCCTTTTCGTCTTCATCATAACCATAAAAATGAAGTTCATATTCGCCCTCTTGAAGGAAACTAAGTTGAAACTTATTGTTACTATCAACCTTTGAACTGCTTACCGCATTAGTAAATTGAAGGTTGGTTTCAGAATCAACTTTCATTTCTGTTTCAGCATTAAACTCTCCCTTGTTATAGACATAGACTATAATTTCATCACTATAATCTACAACAGAGCTGCATTCTCCTTTAATGTGAGAATCTTCTTTAGAAGATACTCTGATAGCAGTTTCCAGTTTGGTTCTTGATACAAAATCATAATTATCATTATTTGATTCTTCCTTTTTGATACACTTTCGCAGATCAAAATCAAGAACCAAATTTGTGTTAGACGATTCTGAGGTTTCAATATCTGATGCCAATGTTACAATTGTTTCGTTTGCCAACAGAGCATGGGCATTTCCATCCGAGTCCAAGATATAACATCCATGAGGATGGACATTGTTGTTATTACTCTCTGGAGTTAATTTCAAATCAATTGAGGAATAACTCTTTGCATCAACATTAAAGTCTCCCAATTTGTAAGTGTCACCGTTTTGATACGCTAATAAATCGACAGTTGTACTTGTGAAACCTTCCACTTCTACACCATCCAAATATATTTCAGATATCGTTACGAAACAGGCCTGGACTTCTGCATTATCAATTGGAGCGTCGGTCACATCAATGCTTAATCGTGCATTTTTTTCTTCATTGCCAGAAGATAAATTATCGTCATTGCTACATGATTGGATTAATAATCCAATAAACAGAGCCATTAAAAGAAAATTACATTTTTTCATAATAACGTATTTAGTTTATAATGACTATAAAACGTTTCAAAACACTAATATTTCATCGGGAAATCTACTATTTTTAAGAGGGTGGAAACCCTGATATTTTTGTATTTCGGAAAAATCATAGTTTAATATTTGATACTAGAAGTCCGCTATATATACATTTATTAAGTCTTTTCCATTTCCAATTAAAAACTATGAAACCAAAAGTAATTAGGGGTTTAGAAATGGGTATGGGTTCTTAACCATGCTATGAAATACTTATTTTATAATCTGGGAAGGTGCCAGAAATGGCGTCATATAAGTACAAATTTGTCATGTATATGTACCAAAAGAAAAGGAGCCTAGTATAACCAGACTCCTTTCGTAGCGTGAGGCGGGCTTGAACCGCCGACCTCGGGATTATGAATCACGCGCTCTAACCAGCTGAGCTACCACGCCATTTGATCAATTTTTCCTTTTTCGGAAGGCAAAAGTAATACTTTCACAAATTGGATTCAACGTTTTACGTGAAAATCTATAAATATGTTTGACAAGGCCTTAATTCAACGGTAAAGTAATAGATATAAAATAATATTACATTTGATAAAACAATTTATTTTGATATTTCCAATTGGGGACGACAATATAGAAGGTGGACATAAACCATTAGTGGCTTACAGTTTGATTATTATTAACCTTATTGTATTTATAATAGAAATCAACCTAGGAGAAACATTCATTTATAAATATGCTGCCACTCCAGAAGACATTGTTCATGGTAACAATTTGCACACATTAGGTACAAGTATGTTTATGCATGGAGGAATAATGCATTTGCTAGGCAACATGTTATACTTATGGATTTTTGCGGATAATATAGAAGCCATTATTGGAAGCATTGGATTCACTATCTTTTATCTGTTAGGAGGTCTGTTTGCCTCCGCGATGCATATTATAACTGACCCTCATTCTATAATTCCAACGCTTGGAGCAAGCGGTGCAATTTCAGCCGTTATGGGTGCTTACCTAATTATGTTTCCTAAGTCTCGAGTAAAAATGATTATACTTATTTTCTTCAAAAAATTTCACATACCTGCATTGCTCTTTCTATTATTTTGGTTTGCTCAACAACTGTTCATGGGTGTTGGAAATTTGTCACCTGCAAAAGCGGGAGAAGGAGGCATTGCTTGGTGGGCTCACATCGGTGGATTTGCTTTTGGAATGCTGGCAGGGTATATAATTAAAAAGACTTATGGAGACCGTTACAGTTATACAAAACCAATAGCTTGAATGCGCAAATAAGAAGATAAAATCCAGAGTCTACCTTTTTTATGGTAGAAAAAAAATAATACATATTATACATATAAACCAATGTGTTGGTTTTTATAACCCAATCAATGGATTTTATAAATTTCTTATTAATTTAACTATATAAAATAACTGACTTTTTACTTTGTGGAATTAAGAAAAGTCTTGCGTTCATAAAAATAGAAGTCAAGATAGGAATTGATCAGCATTACTTAATGGGCTTTCGTTATTGAAAGTCCATTAGATTTACTTATTACTCTTATTCAAATAATTTGTCAATGCCATTGACATAGATGGAGATTCAGGTGCTGGCGCTTTGATATTGACTTTCAAGCCTCTTTCTTCAACAGCCTTAGTCGTTGAAGTTCCATACACAGCTAACCTCGTTTCATTTTGTTCAAAATTCGGGAAGTTCTCATAAAGCGAGTGTATGCCCAAAGGACTGAAGAAGACCAAACAATCATACGTAATGTCTTTCAAATCTGAAAGATCACTTGCGACTGTTCTGTACATCATGGCTTCTTTAAAGTTAATCTCATTCTCCTCTAAATATTTAACAACATCTAGGGAGCCTAGATTAGAACAAGGCAGTAAGAATTTTTCCTTTTCCTTATGTTTATTAAATGCCGTTTCCAGATCTTGAATTTTTCTTACACCAACAAATACCTTTCGCTTTCTGTAAACAATAAATTTCTGAAGGTAATTTGCAATGGCTTCTGATAAACAGAAATACTTAGTTTGTTGAGACATTTGCACTCTCATCTCTTCACACATTCTGAAAAAGTGCTCGATCGAGTTTTTACTTGTAAAAATAATTGCCGTGAATTCATCAGGACGCAGTCTGTTTTTCCTGAATTCTTTTTCAGTCACACCTTCTACATGGATAAAAGGTCTCCAATCAATCTTGATGCCCCATTTACTCGCAATATCGAAGTAGGGAGATCTTTCGGGTTTCGGTTGAGAAATCAATATCGAATCGATTCTCTTGTAAGATTCAGTGCTCATAGAATCAGCTCCAGATGCCATAAAATTCGCCTCAATAAAAAAACTAACTAATATATTTCCTTATACCAAACCATCAACCAATTTGTATGTAATTAACCATGGCGATAATTCGAAGGCACAAAAATACAGAAAAAAATGAAAAAAATTACTGTTCACATACTTGCGACCGACTCTCAAACCCTTATAATATCTTGACATTAAGAAGGTTATGAAAATAATCAAGCCTAAAACTGCCAAACCTTTCGACCAAATTTCTGGACCAAACACGAAAAGAATGTTTAAAACAAGAAAAAACACTGCCAAAAGGTTTCTAATTGTAATGATCGTGAAGTCATAAAGTTGAGCTTCTTTTTGGAATTCAAAAATCCATGAAACAATAGCTATAGCTATATGCTTTCCCACAAAAAAGACTGCAACAGCTAATGAGATCAGCCAATAATTTGAACTTTCAAGAGGCATAAAAACGCTATTTATCACTAAAAACAGGAATAATGAAAAATTTATCAAAAAAAGCAAATACCCCAGAAAAAATGGAATTGATCGCCCTCCGTTTTGCTCATATTGGGTCAATCTCATAAAATTATCATTAGATAATGACCTCAATAGATTGAGTATAAAACTTTTTGTATTAAATAATATGTAGGCTAAAAAGCATAAAGAAAGAACGATAACCCAAAGCGGAAGGTAACCAATCGATATATTTTCTTTCTTTTGATCAGTTTGGATATGTAACTGCTCAATTTGTCGATATTGGTTTTTTCTGATTGGGATATGAGAAATTGAAAATGGATTTTCTCCTTCTAACTTAGTAGAAGCTTCTGGTGCAACATCTTCAATAATTACAGCCTTCGGAACTGTGTCATTTTTATGAAAAACATCAAATGGATTGGATGTTTGACCTTTTAGAAATGGCAAAGTCGTAAGTAAAAATAAGCTGATTACAATTATGTGCTTCATTGATCACAAAACTATAGAAATTCTATTTAATGAAAGATCATAATATCTAATGATTACTTTTCATTTAATCTGAAACCGACACCATGAATGTTTTCAATACTGATACAAGAATCTTCTTTTAAATACTTCCTTAATCTGCTGATAAAAACGTCCATACTCCTGCCCATAAAATAATCATTCTCTCCCCAAATTCTCTCTAGGATTACCCCTCTTTCGACAATTTTATTCTTATTGGTAATCAACATTTTCAATAGCTCCGCTTCTTTTTTTGTCATTTGACTATGGCTATCATTAATAGTCAACTTAAGATTCTCAAAGTCAAGTACGTATTCCCCTGCTCTCAAAACGTTAGCATCATTTTTGCCTGTAACATACTTCCTTTTCAAAAAGACTTTGATTTTTAAAATCAATTCTTCAATACTGAATGGCTTCGTGATATAGTCGTCTGCACCAATTTTCAATCCCTTAATTCTGTCTTCTTTCAGTGACTTTGCCGTCAAAAAAATAATTGGAATCTCAGAGTGCCTGCTTCTTATTTCAGTCGCTACTTCAAACCCATCTTTATGTGGCAACATGACATCAACTAAACACAAATCAAAAATATCATTTCGAAAAAACTTAACAGCTTCTTCTCCATCTTTCGCATGCGTTACCTGATAACCGTTTAACTCTAAGTTGTCTTTGGTCACAAAACTTAATACTTCATCATCCTCAACATATAAAATATGTGGCTTACTCATAACTTTAGTTTTTTTCTTTCTCCATTTCTATAATAAATTGTGTCCCCTCGCCTATTTTTGACTTAACGTCTATTTTCCATCCATGTGCATCACAAATGTTTTTTACATAATATAGACCCAGTCCAAATCCTTTTACATTATGTACATTTCCTGTCGAAACTCTGTAAAATTTATTAAACAATTTCTTTTGGTTATCTTTTTCAATACCAATTCCGTTGTCTTTTATTGACAGAAAAACTTTCTTATTATTGGTTGTCAGTTCAAATAATACATCTGGTTTTTTATCACAATATTTAACTGCATTATCTAAAATATTAGAAAGCACATTTGTCAAATGCAATTTGTCTGCTTTTATTAAAACCGCTTCTTCGTTGGTTGAAAAAGAAAGAAAACCATTTGTCTCATCAAACTTTAATTTCTCTAAACTCATTATCTTTTTCACAAATTCAACCAAATCAATAGACTCTAAGTTTAACTTAAACTTATCCTTTTCTAATCTTGCTATGTTTAATACTTTTTCAACCTGATTGTTTAAACGATCATTTTGGTCTTTTATGATAGCAGCATATTGACTAATTCGAGCATCTGATTTTACATCTTCGTTATTTATAATGACATCAGATGCAATTTTGATAGAAGAAATCGGCGTTTTAAATTCATGTGTCATATTGTTAATAAAGTCCTTCTGAAGGTCTGTAGCTTTTTGCTGCTTTAAAATGACCCATATTGCATACATAAATAGCAATACAGCAAAGACCGATATTATGCTAAACATTATATTGGTTCGCAAATCATTAATCAAATAACTAGATCTTTTTGGAAAACTAATGACGAAGTAATAAATCAAATGATCAAAAGTGGGAAGATTGTCAGTCCGTTCATACGACTCTTGGCCTGCATTTAAATTGCAATAATTTTTATATTCCAATTCGTTATTGACACAATCATAAACGGCATATTCAAATGCTGTGTTTAAGGAAGCCTCGTCAAATGTTCGCACCAAAAAGTCCTCTAGTATATTAGCATCAATCGCACTATTGACATTAACAGCATAACTCGAGGATCTCTTTTGGATAAGGTTTGACTTAGGTAATTCTGTTTGATTGATATCAGCAATCTTTACAGCAACCTCTCTCAATGATTTGATCACTATCGAATCAAATTCGTCATTTTTGATAGACCATGTTTCAATAAGCCAAAAAGATTGGAATAATAATACGCCACAAACCGCAAGCGATCCCAAGATTAATGTCAATCGAATTGAATTATTTGGCATAAAATTTTTGTTTGCAAACTATTACTAAAGATGAATTGAATTAAGGATAAGTTCTAATTTATAGCCCGAGTTTTAAAAAAACTTGACGACTTATTAACATTTCATTATTATCAGACAGTTATCAACCCTTCTTCAGATAATCCAAATTTCAGGGCGATGCCCTTTTTATACCTATCCCCTGATAACCAACAAGCCAAAGCATCAAATTGATCGTAATTCAAAATTGTACTTTCTAACTTATATGGCAATTTATCTGCCATTCGCTGGATAATTTGATCATTAATCTTCTCTTTTTTATTATAAATGTCGCCCCACTCAAATACGTTTTTTATCAAATATGAAGGATAAGTTTCTATAAATTCTACATCTTCAAACTTACTCACCAGGCGAATCGCTCTAGCAGTCAATCCACCTATAAACATTGGTGACATGGCTTTTGTCTGTCTGTCACACTCTCTATAAAAGTAATCTCCCTTTTGGTTAAAATAAGACTCTGGTAAACTTAATGGTGCATCTATAAAAACATGACTCACTTCTAAGCTTTTAATTAATGTTATTAACCAGTCGTCAGCATCAACTTTTTTTTCAACTTGCTTAATTTTTAGCTCTTCCCCATCAAGGTAAGCCACTGCTGTTGAACCAGCCAGTTTAGAACCATAATCTATCCCTAACCACCGCATGCGATATATTTTATTAATTCCATTAAATTAGCACAAAATTAAATAGTTATAAATTCCCTAAAAACATATTCTTCAAAATTAACCCTTATCGGGTTCTTGTGCTTATCCAATATTCTGTTTTATCCATCAAGACACTATGGATTTGTCACAGACTTTATAAACTGGTTAAACAAATATGAAAATGGAAATTTCAAAGATGTTCTTACATGTTTTGAATATCCAGGTTTACACCAATTTTTCCACCTTGTCAATTTTATATTATACAATATTATTGGAACAAACACAACCGCTTGGTATATAATTCTTGCAAGCTTGCACGGATTGAACGCATACGTCTTGTTTTCTCTGGCTAAAAAAATTATAACCCTGAAAGGAAATACCTTCGATCAAAAAATGCTTCCAATTACAATTTCTATCATTTTTCTGATTTACCCTTTCAATATTGAAGCTGTTACTTGGAAAGCCTGTCTGCACTATTTAATAATACTTCAATTTCTTTTATTGGGTCTTCACCTTTTACTCAATTACATTCAGCATAATATTAAATCTTCATTATGGCTTCTTCATTTGACGTTTATACTTTCGCTTTTCACGCTTGAATTAAGTTTCATTTTTCCAGCGATATATTTTGTAATAATCATTTATTATGCACATCAATCAACTGATTTTGTAAAAAACACAAAACGTTTGGCATCAAGCGTAAT
The DNA here is from genome assembly GCA_013001975.1 of Saprospiraceae bacterium. Taxonomy (GTDB): domain Bacteria; phylum Bacteroidota; class Bacteroidia; order Chitinophagales; family Saprospiraceae; genus RFSX01. Next base: position 14,042 of record JABDKX010000253.1, read on the forward strand.
CTTACCTCAAATCACTTTTCTTGTGCTCTACCTCATATTAAGCAAATATGCAATTGGTGATTTTATTGGCCATTATGGAGCAGAAAAACATGTTGTTTTCGACCCTAAACTCATTGCATCAAATGCTTGGAAATATTTTTTTAAACATCTTTTTTATGTGCATTTCTGGTCGTTTAAATACAAGCAATTTGTCTATGAAAGCTTGATAATGAATAACATATTCTTGCTCGCTACCACAATAAGTTCTGTTATCTTATTACTCTTTATTTTGTCGAAAAAGGAAAACGGTCTTAAAGATCAAGTGTTGTTGTTAATTCTTTTTGTACTGGCTCTGGCTCCTATTATAACCTTATATTTTTATTGGCAACACCCATATGAAAACGATCGATATGGTTATTTAGCGAGTCCTTTTATTATTGCTTTTGTCGTTAAGCTATTGTGTTTGATTCGTAATAATTATCTCAGGATAGTTACTTTTCTTGTATTTGCTTTTATAAATGTATCTCTATTTATAAATGTTATCAGTCGCAATAACGCAGCATCAAAATGTTTACATGGTTTGCTGAGTGATTTTAAAATTCCTAAGCAAAGTGACAATGTTTTTATCTTAGGAATGCCTGACAATTTTCAAGGTTTATATTTATTCAGAGATTATAAAAATAATGCACACATTCTTAAAAAATCATTAGACTTGATGTATAATAAAAGGGTAACTAATAAAATTACGCCTATAGCTCAGTTTAATCAAAAAAATTTAAATGACAGTTTAAAAGTAGACTTTATTGACAGCAAAACGATACACGTTGGATTCAAGCAATCTGGAAATTGGTTTTGGAAAGGTGGTATAGGATTATCCAATTATAAAACTGATTTGTTTAATGTTGAAAAGAAATCTGGCTATTACAAAATTACTTTTAGTAATGCATCCCGTGATGATTTGTTTTTAATTTCTGTGGGCACAGAGTGGCAAAGTTTCAGATGGCCAGAATATCAGCATTAAAATGATCTTTTTATAAATCTCCTAACTGAGGTCTGATTATTAATTCTTCCAATACTGCAGCTGGGCTCATCTCAAAAATACTCCAAACAGCTTCAGCAATATCTTTGGCTTGCATTAACCTGGATTCTGGCAAATCAACGCCTACCCAAGAATTAGACCAAGTAGCGCCAGGCATCACAGTTGTAACTTTTATACCATCTTCTTTAAGTTCTTCTCTCAGCACCTGAGAAAATCCTTTCAATGCAAACTTAGAAATGCTGTAAGATCCTCCATTCGGATAAGCCATAAAGCTCGCAATCGAAGCAATATTTATCACAAAACCTTTATTCATTTTTTGCATTGAAGGGACAACAGCGCGACTTAAATGATAAGCACTGTAAAGATTCGTTTCTATCATTGCTTCTAAAGCACCTTCTTCCTCTTCCATTATTTTTCCAGGAATAAATATTCCCGCATTATTTATTAATATATCAACTGTTGTAAATTGCTCTAAACAGTATTCGGCAAATTTTTCAACTTCAGCTTTTATGCTTACATCAGCTTTATGAATAAGCACCTTAACTGAGTTATTGGCAGATTGAAGAAGACTTTTTGTTTCTTCTAGATCTTCCATATTTCTTGAGCATATAGCTACGTTTATATTCTTTTCAACAAATTTTTGCGCAATAGCTAAACCAATTCCTTTTGTTGCTCCAGTTATGATGGCATTCATATCTCACATATTTTGTCACAAAATATACTTATCTCTATAATATTTTGCTTAAGCTAGCCATTAATCTGGGTTCTCAATAAATAGTGAACAAATATTAATCTCAAAACTTAGATATTCATATTATGAAAGGTTACTTTCGCAATTCAAACTATCGCTTATTAAAACATTATACCACATAGGAAACTTTGTACGATGGCACGGTATGATTTTCAGAAAACCTGAAAATTGGACCATGTATTACAAAGAAACGATTCGTCAAATGTATGATATCGGTGTTGGGTCTATCATGATCATCTTTGTGGTTAATCTTTTTATAGGAGCCGTTACTGCCGTTCAGTTTATCTATCAATTATCAGGTCAAATTATCCCTAAATACTATATCGGATACATCGTGCGAGACATGGCATTAATTGAATTAGCAGTAACTTTTACTTCTATTATTCTTGCAGGTAAAGTTGGTTCAAATATCGCTTCTGAAATTGGAGGAATGCGCCAAAAGGAACATATTGATGCGATGGAAATCATGGGTGTGAATACATCTTCTTATTTGGTTATGCCAAAATTAATCGCAGCCTTAATTGTAATTCCAATATTGGTTTCTGTGGCTGCCATTGTAAGCATTTCTGGTGGATATATTGCCACCATTTATTCAGGAAGCTATTCACATGAAGAATTCATCCAAGGTTTAAGGTCATTTTTCAAACCTTTTACCGTTGTGATGATGTATATCAAAGCTGTTGTTTTTGCATATATAATTACATCAATTGCCTGTTATCAAGGTTATTTTGTAAAAGGCGGAAGTATCGAGTTAGGACAAGCCAGTACACGAGCTGTTGTATTTGGAATCATCGTTGTCCTCATTGCTGATTATATAATTGCTGTTGTATTAACTGGATAAATGATTAGAACAGAAGGCATATTTAAATCTTTCGGAGATCACGAAGTGCTCAAAGGCATTGACTTTACTTTTGAGAAATCAAAAACCAATTTAATCATCGGTAAATCTGGTGCAGGAAAAACAGTTTTACTAAAAATATTGGTTGGTCTTATCAAGCCAACTGCAGGTCATGTTTGGTATGGAGAAAATGATTTGTGCGCACTCAACAAATATGAACTTCAGGATTTAAGGATGCAAGTAGGCATGTTGTTTCAAGGAAATGCCCTTTTTGATTCTATGACAATTGAAGAAAACATCCGATTCCCTATGGACATGTTTACCAAAATGTCAGCAAAAGAAAAAAGGACGCAAGTCGATTTATGTTTGGAACGTGTCAGCCTTGAAGGCGTTAATGATAAATACCCTTCAGAAATTTCAGGAGGCATGCAAAAAAGAGTCGGCATCGCCAGAGCTATTGTACTCAACCCCAAATACCTTTTTGCTGATGAACCCAATTCAGGTTTAGATCCAAAAACAGCTATAACGATTGATGAGCTATTATCTAAAATCACGGTTGACAACAATATTACTACCGTTATCAATACGCATGACATGAATTCAGTTATGGAGATTGGGGAAAATATTTGCCTTTTACATGAAGGTAAATTAGCTTGGCAAGGATCAAATAGTGAAGTCCTTGAGAGTCCAAATCAGACACTCCAGGATTTTATTTTTGCTAGTCCATTTTTACAAAAGCTCAAGAATATAGCATTATCAAAATCATAGTTTAATATTTCTATCGAAGTATTAATCGTAGTCAATATTTTATGTTTGATCTATTGATACATTACTACACTAGGACCATCTACTACAAATCTTTTGCAGGTTTGTCAAAAGACATTTGGCTTTTAGCTACGGTCATGTTGATAAACAGATCAGGGGCTATGGTGCTTCCTTTTTTAAGCATCTATCTGAATCAAGAATTAAATTTTGACTTATCAGATTGCGGCATCATCATGACTTGCTTTGGCGTCGGCTCAGTTGGTGGTGCTTTATTTGGAGGGTATCTAACTGATAAGATAGGTTACTTTAAAGTGATGCTGACCAGTTTGTTTTTTACTGCTTTAGCATTTTTAGTGGTGATGTATCTTGACAGTTTTTATGAATTATGTCTTGGGATATTTTCGATTAGTTTTATAGCAGATACTTTCAGGCCAGCTAATTTAACCGCTATAGAAGCCTTCTCAAAAAAGGAAAACCTGACGCGATCCATAGGCTTAGTTCGATTAGCCGTAAATCTTGGATATGCTTTTGGACCGTTTATGGGCGGTTACATTGCAACGATTTTAGGATATGATTTTCTCTTTATTTTTAATGCATTTTCAGTTGGTTCAGCGGGTCTCTTTTTTTTCCTGTTTTTTAAAAATAAAAGCAAAGGCTTAAGCATAGAAAAGAAACAAAGGAAAAAAACTGAAAAGATCCCCTTGCCCTGGAACGACATACCTTATATTTCATATCTTTTTTTATTTGGTATAACCGTCATTGTTTTCTTTCAACTTATTTATATCATTCCCTTATTTTATAAAACTGGTTTTGGTTTTAAAGAGTCCTTGGTTGGCTTACTCATGGCAGCGAACGGACTTCTAATTTTTATTATTGAAATGCCCCTTATTTATAAAATTGAAAAACACTTTAATCCAGTTACCTTAGTTTCGTTTGGTGGTATTCTTATAGCTCTTGGTGTTTTATGCTTTGCTGTTTTTAATGACCCTATTGTCGCTTCTATAGGGTTTATTGTTTTTGCAACTTTTGGTGAGATGTTAAGTTTTCCGTTCAGCAATACATTTGCTTTGACTTTTGCTAATGATCATAACAGAGGGAAATACATGGGACTCTATACAATGACATTCTCGATGGCTCATATTATTGCTCCAATTGGATGGTTTCAGTTTGCAGAAAACTTTGGATATAATATGACGTGGATATTTGGGGGGGTGCTTTGTATTGTGGCTTCAATTTTTATTTATATGTATAAATTACGATCAGCTTAATTATACTTAATAGAAAAAGTTACACCTTAGTAAATGGTAAAGAAAAGTTACTCCAGATGTGTCATCTCCGAAGCTTTAGCGTGTGGGATGCACCATCTCCGAAGCTTTAGCGTAGGGGATAAAATGCGAATAGCCCAAGTTCTGTAACTCAGGCTATTTCGACTAAGGTCTCAAAATAAGAAAACTACTTCTTTATATAGGCTCCAAAGGAGTTATTATCAGTCAAAACATCATTTCAAATACTTAAAAACACTGTAAACACGTGTCTTTAGCGCTAAGGTAAAGCGTATTTACTCAATATTCAATTATATTAACGAAAAACTTATTAAAAAGTTCCATATATGTAAATAGTTGTGTTATAAGTTAAAATATATAACGATAAATAAATTATCATCAGAAGGAAAATCCTATAAAAACCTGATGTTTTCGTACAGATAATTGAACAATTGAAAACAAATAATACAATGGAGATATTACAAAATGATTAAATTATTCATGAAACTAATGGATATTATTGCATTGAATCCTTTAGAGAAAAATAATTATAAAACTCAAAATTAACTACATTATGAAACTTTGGGATTCTCTGTGAAACTTTGTGAAATAGCTTTCAACTGTTTATTTTTTCTACGATTGGAGCATGCCCATCTTCTTCGCTAAAGCTATGAAGATGAACACCTACTACGCTTAAAGCTTCGAAGGTGCCCAAGGGGGGAGTCGAACCCCCACGCTCATACGAACACATGGCCCTCAACCATGCCTGTCTACCAATTCCAGCACTTGGGCGGCTGTTTGATCTCGCAAAAGTAAATTAACTGTTTAAATAATTAAAGATATCGTAAACTATTATTGATTATAATGAGTTTGTTTTATCAATATGTACAACACTACAATAAATAGCCTGTCAAAAAAATTATCTGCAGACCTTCCAGGATGGCAGGCTCAAAAAAGAATGTCTCCTTTAAAAACAGAAAAATACAGACAGCCCACCAAGGATGCCATGCATGCTGCCGTTATGGTTCTTCTATATCCTGATCATAACCACGATCTCAACACGATTTATATAAAAAGAACCAGTCATAACATTAATGATAAACACAGTGGTCAAATAAGTTTTCCTGGTGGAAAAGCAGAGGATGGCGATTCGGATTTAATAGCAACGGCCCTTCGGGAAACACATGAGGAAATTGGTGTCAATCCTGCCAACATAAATATACTTGGTGAGTTAAGTCCTCTTTTTGTGTATGCAAGTAACTTCTATGTACAACCCGTCATTGGTTTTATAAATGAAAAGCCATCTTTTAAGCTTCAGGTTTCCGAAGTGGATTACATCATCGAAACCAGATTGAATACATTAAAGAACAAAAGTGCTGTTCAATTTAAGGATCATTTGGTAAGAGGTTTAAAATTTGAAAGCATGCCATATTATAATTTAAATGGCGAAGTTTTATGGGGAGCAACCGCTATGATTACAGCTGAGTTTTTATCTATCCTCTAACACTAAGATAAAGTTTTGTATTTTGGCTATAATGTCAAAAAGCTTAGCCAATATTAGTATTGAAAAAACGATCAACAAACTGGTTATCGTTGTTAGTATTGGAATTATAGCTCACTTGGTCTTTCTCTTGATGACCAACGACAAAAACATTTTTCAATACCTTTCAAAAATAAAACTACAATACCTTTTCCTCATAATTTTATTACTATTATTTAATTGGGTGGGACATGCTACGCGACTTGTCATATGGACAAGATATTTGAAACAGCAATTGCCCTTTAAAACAACTTTCCGTATTGCTGTTTATACAGAACTAGGCGCAGCCATTACACCCACATTAGTTGGAGGAGGACCAATTAAATTAGGACTCTTAATAAAGAATGGTATCAGTACTGGTAAAGCTGGCTTCCTAACCTTATTAAATGGGATTGAAGATTTCATCATGTATTGTAGTGTATTCGCAATTGGATTTATCTATGCCAGAGAAAGTATATTTAAAATTTTAGAATCCATTTCTAATGCTATAAAAACAAAATGGGAAATTGCTGTTGGCATAATCCTGTTTTTCATTTTGCTTAATTGGTCATTGAAAAATATTTCCTTTTTAAAGAAAATAAAACTCGTCCCTATAAAATATAGGACTGGCTGGCATAATCTGAAAACAGAATTAAAGAAAGGGTGGAGAGAGATGATTGATAGTTTCAATCAAGTTAGAAAAGATGGACTAAGATATTTCATTGTGAGCTTTATTATTTTAATCACACAATGGTTTTGTCGCTTTTCTGTTCTAGCTGTTTTGCTTTTTGCATTGGACATCGCATTCAAACCTTTTCAAATTTATATCCAGCAATGGATGGTCTACCTTACCATGATATTTGTCCCAACACCTGGAGCAACAGGTGGTGCTGAGGCCACATTTTTTCTTCTTTTCGAAGGTGAAATACCAAAAGAACTGCTTCCACTCATCGTTTCTACCTGGCGATTCTTTCTTTATTATCTGATGTTATTCCTCGCTGTCTTCCTCATTCAATTTGTCAAATTATCAGATTCCGATACGGTTAATAGTTAGTTTCTAACGAATACTCTTTTACCAATTCATGCTGCATGATTTCGATTGATATTGGAATTGTATTTATTATTCAAGAACTAAAATTATTTGCCATGAAGAATCTAATATGTTTTTTATTCGTAGTCTTTACCAGCTCAATACTTTTTGGAAATACAACACCAGAACCACAATCAGTCAGTGTTATCGCATTTTCTGGACTTAAAATCAGAGCCACACCTGGTGTTGATGGAAAGGTTTTGGATGTCGTTGCCTTTGGAGAAAAAGTTGAAATTCTCGAAGACAGTGAAATCACTCAAACCATCGAATGGTTAAAAGGAAAGTGGATTAAAGTAGCATACCACAATGTTGAAGGCTATGTTTTTGATGGATTTGTAACAAAGTTTCCTATCCCTACATATGATTTCGAATTGACACAAAATGACCTGGATATTGCCTACCCTCTTTTAGCCTGGGCAGAAAATAATTTTGATGAAATCAATTCAATGGATACAATTGAAAGAGCTAACAGTATTAAAGTCATTCAATATTTAGAAGGAGGCATTCAAATTTCAAGAGAGGATACAGATTACAAATTTGAATCTGTTGTCACATTGCCGAATACAAAGATCAGTGATGGATACAATTTAGTAAAGTCAATGCTGCTAACAAAAAACGAAAGAAAAGTTTTCGAAGACAAATCAGTTTTTATTTCTAATAGAGGAAATGAAATCGATAAAATTAAAATAGATGTTGACGCACCAATAGAAATTAAAGATATCGGTGACGGAAGCATAAAGATTAGCGTGGTTTCTTTTCATGAAGGTTGCGGTTTGTAAATAGAATCGAATTACAAACCAGATTTTACAAAATTAAGCTTACAGCAAAAGTGTTGTAAGCTTTTTTTATTTTAAAAGCAATTGCATCACCATTGGTTTTTTTCTCACCGAGACAGGGACATGACTTTCATCTTTCATCTCAATATAACCTCCTTCCGTTTTAATATAAGCTTTGATATGCTTCAAATTCACCAAATGGGATTGATGGACACGAATAAAGTCAGCCCCTAATGCTTCATCATAATCCTTGAGTGTTTTGGTGACCAAAATTTTGGAACCATCATCAAGAAAAAACTGCGTATAATTTCCCATTGCTTCCAATCTCAAAATATCATTAACATTAATACGTCGAATTTCATCGTGCGTACTTATCGAAATATAGTCTATCGATCTTTCATCTTCGGACTTATTTAAAAATGCTTTTACCTTACTAATAGATTGCTTTAATAATTCAGGATCAATGGGTTTTAGTAAATAATCTACGGCAGAAAATTGAAATGCTTGAATAGCAAAATCTTTTGATGCTGTCGTAAACACAACTGCAATATTTTCTTGTTCAATAATCTCTAGCAAATCAAAACCGTCGCCATCGCCCATATGAATATCTAGAAATAAAAGTTCTGGTCTGAGTTTTTTTATCACTTTCGCTGCTTCCATAACGCCACCCGCCGTAGCTACAATTTCAATCTCATTGTTATGATACTCCAGCAAATCAGCTTTCAAGCTTTCAATCGCCAAAGTCATATCATCTATCAATATTGTTTTAATTTTTTTCATTAATTACTTAGGTATGTGCAAAATACATTGTGTTCCTGTTGCTTGATCATTTTCAAAAAGATCTACATATTCAATTGGCTTCTTTTCTTTCCACTTATCTGACAATATTATTCTTTCTTTTATAATATTAACTGCATTTGAAACATGTGATTCACTTCTGTATTTTTCAGCTGCTTGTCGTCCAATTCCGTCGTCTTCTACAATAACTTTGATATAGCGACCAGCATCAGCAAAAATAATTTTCAATTGGCCCTTGCCATTTTTGTGTTGTATACCATGTAAAATAGCATTTTCTACAAATGGTTGAATCATCATTGGCGGAATATCACCTTTCTCCAAATTATTTTCAATTGAATAATCAAACTTATCCTGTCTGATTAACTTTTCAAGCTCTAAATAAGTTTCTAAGAATCCAAGCTCTTCAGCAATACTGATTCTATCATCAAATGAAAAGTTCAAAACTTGTCTCATTATTCTAGAAAACTTTCCGATCGCTAATCTTGCTATACTTTTTTTATCAATTGCGATCAATCCGTTAATACTGTTCATAGTATTAAAGATAAAGTGCGGATTTAATTGTAATTGACCAAACTTCTGTTCCGTTTTGAGGAGTTGCAGCTCAAGCTTCAATGCTTTCTTTTCTATTTCAGAAATTTTATTTCTCCTATTTATTCGAATTTGAGAAAATATCAATATAAATGATAACAAAGCCATACCAGAAAAAAGGTAAAACCAAAGAGATTTAGAAATAGGTGTTTTCACTCCATAACTTATGGCTAAAGGTTTGGTAAAATAAACATCGTTTCCGCTTCCTCTAATCAAAACCTTATTTCGACCTTCTTGTAAGTTTTTTAATAATAGTGGATTATCAAATGCTACCCATGATTTTTGACCTTCTAATAGATATTCAAACCTTATATCTTTTTTAGGGGTGAAATTTTTTTTCAGTACTATTTGAAGCTCATCGTTAATATTTAGAGTTTTTAATTTTGCCTCAGATATCAATTCATTATTGCAACGTATTTCCTGAATTTGAATCAACGGCAATTCATCATTTATAAAATCAATATTGCTTTCTATTCTATTGTCAGTTATGTACCATAACTTTTGCCATTTATCAAAAGCAAAATCAGTGACACCAACAGCGACTCTTTTTAGAATTTGATTATTGGTATTAAAATTAAATAAGGTTTTATCGGTTGATAGAAGCCACAGATATTCGTTGGTCATCAACATTTTTATTACTCCTTTTGGAAAATTAATCCCTGGGATATAAAATCTTCTGACTTGATTATTACTTGTAAGAATCCAAAGACTTTGATTCAATGATGAAAACAATATATCATTATTCTGAAATTGAATAAGGCCATTTGGAACAAATGGCAATGCTTGCCTTTCATTATTACAAACAAAATATAATGTGTCAGAACTGACAGCTAAAGGACTGGGAGAAATGATGGCATCAATAATTCTATCATTCACTGTTATTTCACAATGGTTATTGCCTTCATTTGTAATATATTTCAATTTAGAATTATCATAAATCAAAGCGCCTTTGTTCGTAAGTTTTATCAGCTCTTTATTTTCAAATTTCATTAGCTCTTTTAAAGAACCATATTCAATCTTATGAAATTGATTATCTAAAGTTATAATTCCATCATGTGACAAATTATTTGCTGAGGAAACAATCTGATTTGGTTTATTGATTTTTATCAATGCCTGATCTTTCAATTGATATAGGTCGTTTTTTTGATCTTGAATGACAATATTTCCAAGACTATCTGACCATATTTTTTCAAGCATTTGGTTATGGCGGATACCGATTTGTCCATAGATTGTCGTTACAAAGAGTAAGAAAGTGATATGGATCAATAATTTGTGCATCTTTTTTTAAACCTTGCGATGTAAACTATTATTGTAAAGAAGGATTAAGTTATCTGAGGAAACTCTGTTCGACATTGATATATTATAAAAAATAAATATACGTAAAACATTTTATACAAATAATTTGTGATATTTTTGAATGATATTTTGGTTTTTACACTTTTAGGAAAACAGATAGAATTTTAGATTCAATATATGTTTAAATCGATATTAGAAGATATAAAAGAGGTATTTCGAAGCGGTAACATGTTATCTAAAATTATCATAGTTAACATTGTTGTCTTTGTTATTGTAAGTCTTCTTTCAGCATTTGATCCAGGTGGAAACGCATCAAGCAGTTTTTCTAATGTCTTAGTTTACAAACTTTCCATACTTTCAAGTCCAAGTTTACTGATAAAACAATTCTGGTCTATTTTGACCCATATGTTTCTTCACGAAGGATTAAGACATATTTTTTGGAATATGCTTCTTCTTTATTGGTTTGGTTCTATTGTGGGAGACTTTCTGAATGACAGACGTATTTTACCATTATATATTCTAGGTGGATTATCTGGTGGTTTCGCCTTCATCATTTTTGATTTGTATTTCCCTCAAGGAACGGGTGGCGCCGCTTATGCAATGGGTGCTTCTGCCGCTGTTACCTGTATGCTGATGGTTGCTGCAAGAACATCTCCAGATTACAACTTGAATTTATTATTGATCGGCACTGTAAAGTTAAAATATGTAGCAATCTTCGTATTATTTATTGATTTAATCACAATAGGACAAGGTACAAATTCAGGTGGTGCAGCTGGCCATATTGGTGGTGCTATTTTTGGGTCGCTGTATGTTTATTTTTTACAAAAAGGAACAGACCTTACTGATCCACTACAAAGATTGTTTTCAAGGTTTTCAGGAGACTATATCCCTAAAAGAAAAATGACCCCACGCTCTACATTTACCGTTTTTAAAAATGATGGAAAATCAGATTCTAAATCATCTAAAAAAGGCAGTAAATCAGGTTTTTCCAAACAAGAAGAACTGGATCGCATTTTAGATAAAATAAATGATAAAGGCTACGACAAATTAACTGCTGAAGAAAAAGAGTTCTTGTATCAAGCGAGTAAGAAAAAATAGCATGAATTTAGGTTTAAAGTTTATCTATAGCCTAAATGTTCTTTTGGCAGTATTCAGCATATTTGCCTACTTGTCACCTTTTGTAGATCCACATATCACCGGCTTCTTTGGATTTTTTGGATTAGGCTTTCCAATTCTTCTAATTTGCCATATTATATTTCTCGTTTTTTGGCTCGTTGTCAAACCAAAAAAAAGTATTCTTTCAATTATTATCCTTGCTTTAGGTTATGGACACTGTACCAAGGCTATTGGATTTAATAAACCCCAAAAGGAAGAAGCAGGCATTGAGATCATGTCTTATAATATAGGTTATACCAGAAGACTGCTTCATGGCAAAACCAGCAAAAGCAAAAAAAATGCATTTATAAAATTTATAAAAGACGAGAATCCTGATATTATTTGTTTGCAGGAACGTGCCCACTATCAATTTGATATTTATGAAGATATTTTTGATGGTTACATTCTGCATCCAGATAAAAAAATTGGGACCGCTATTTATACCAAGCTGCCGATTGTCAATAAGGGAAACATCACTTTTGATACAAAGGCACATAACGCAACGTGGATAGACGTCAAGTATAAAAAGCAAATCCTAAGGGTGTATTCTGTTCACCTCAGTTCCAACAAGGTCAGGAAATTCTCGGACAATTTAAAAGAGATGTGGGATGAGAGTATGCACATCTTAGATAAATATAACACCCATGCAAAGATCAGAGTGAATCAAATCAAAGAAATATTAGCACATGCCAAGACCTCAAAATATCCTGTTGTCATAACTGGCGATTTTAATGATATTCCGCAGTCTTACATTTATAATATGATGACAAAAGAGTACTGTGATGCTTTTGTAGAACGTGGATCAGGGCTTGGAAAAACATTTAAAACCATAATTCCTGGACTAAGAATCGACTTCGCTTTTGTTTCAAATAAGCTCAACGTATTGGAGCACGAAATTTTAAAAACCGACTTGTCAGATCACTATCCTATATTGACTAAAGTTAATTTTAACAATTGAAAAATAAAATTTAATTCCTTAAAACCTTTATAATAACTTTTCCTTAAGAAAACTCATTTCAGATCAAAGTATTATTACACTTAAATAGCATATTTTTGCACGATGAAAATAAAAGACTTATATCTACAGAATAGCCTTAGCAAAAGCAAGGAAAAATTTGAACCGATTAGTGAAGGATATATAGGAATGTATGTTTGTGGTCCTACCGTATACAGTGATGTCCATCTGGGCAACGTAAGAACATTTACAAGCTTTGACGTTATTTACAGAACACTTCTATTTCTAGGATACAAGGTGCGATATGTTAGAAACATTACCGATGTTGGTCATTTGCTCGATGACGGTGAGGATCGGATTTCAAGAGGTGCTCGTTTGGATCAATTAGAGCCTATGGAAGTCGTTCAAAAATATACCAACAGTTTTCATAAGATGATGGATATATTTAACACCAAAAAACCGAGTATTGAGCCAAGGGCAACACAACATATTTTAGAACAAATAGAAATGGTTCAACAAATACTTGATAACGGTTATGGGTATGTTGTTGATGGATCTGTTTATTTTGACACACTCAAATTTCAAGAGGATAAAAAAATATATGGCGATCTTTCTGGAAGAAAAATTGAAGACCTGTTTAGTGAAACCAGAGATGACCTTAAAAAGCAAGACCAAAAAAGACACCCTTCCGATTTTGCCATTTGGATGAAAGCCGACCCAGAACATTTAATGAAGTGGAATTCACCATGGTCAGAAGGATTTCCAGGTTGGCATTTAGAGTGTTCTGTAATGAGCACGAAGTATTTAGGTGAAACATTTGACATCCACGGTGGCGGTAATGATTTAAAATTTCCTCATCACGAAAATGAAATAGCACAGAACGTGGGCGCATGTAATTGTAAGCCTTGTAATTATTGGTTACATACCAATATGCTTTTAATGAATGGTAAGAAGATGTCGAAAAGTGATGGCAATACCATTTCACCAGACGAGTTGTTTACGGGAGACAGTCCCCACGTCAGCAAAGGGTACTCTCCAATGGCGGTGAAGTTCTTTATGTTACAATCGCATTACAGTTCAACATTGGACTTAACAGATGATGCATTAGCTGCTTCAGAAAAAGGATATAAACGATTGATGGAGTCTTTAAAAACGTTAGAGGGTCTTAATCATAAAAGTTCAGGAAATGATTTAGATAACGAAGTGAATTCGTCTCTCGATGAATTTATAGCTCATATGTGTGATGATTTTAATACACCAAGAGCCATCGCTTCACTTTTTGAAGTTGTGACCAAGATCAATAGTTTTAAAGAAGGACACTTGGATCTTTCTCAAATATCTGCAGAAACATTTAACAGACTTAAAGAAGATTATCCAAAGTATATTGATGACGTTTTGGGACTTAAAAACGAAAACGACGGCGGTAACAATGACGCATTGAATGGCATTATGGAATTGGTATTAGATTTACGTCAAGAAGCACGTGCCAACAAAGATTGGGGTACAGCAGATAAAATTAGAGATGGTTTAGCAAAAAGTAAAATTGTTGTTAAGGACGGTAAAGATGGTTCTAATTGGCAATTTTCTTAAACTTATAAATATGAAACAACTTGTAATTATTTTCTTTTCAATATGTATGGTTTTTATGTCATCTTGTAAAGATGAAAACAACAAAAAACCTGACATTGTTACTGAAGAGAAACCAAAAGTTAGAGTGCCTTCTTTCAACAAAGATTCTGCTTACGTTTTCATTGAAAAACAATTATCATTTGGTCCTAGAGTGCCCGGATCTGAAGGACATAAGGCTTGTAAAAATTGGATGATAAATAAATTTGAAGGATACGGTGCAACAGTTATCGATCAACCTTTTATTGCAAATATCTATGATGGTCAAAAACTACCTTCAAATAATATCATCGCTCAATTTAATCCTAAACATCCCAAAAGAGTGATTTTGTCTGCTCATTGGGACAGTCGATTTATGGCAGAAGAGGATAAGGATAAAAATAAGAGAGACGAACCTATTCCTGGTGCTGATGATGCAGGAAGTGGTGTTGGTGTACTTATTGAAATAGCACGGATGATTAGCGAAAATCCTATTGATCTGGGAATAGATATTATTCTTTGGGATGCTGAAGATCAAGGTGAAAGAGGCGAACAAGGCGCTCAAAGATCTTGGTGCCTCGGTTCACAATATTGGTCGCAAAAAAAACATAAGAAAAATTACAAACCTATGTATGGCATAAACTTAGATATGGTGGGTGCAAAAAATCCTCGATTCGGTAAAGATCAAGTTTCGATGCAATACGCTTCAGTTGTAATGAACAAGGTTTGGAAATTGGCTCAGACAATGGGATATTCTGATTTTTTCAGCAATGAAGATACAGGTGGGTTGACAGATGATCATTTGTTTGTAAATACAATGGGACGCATTCCAATGATCGATATCATAAATCAACCCAAAGGCAGTAGAACCGGTTTTGGGCCTCATTGGCATACACACGATGACGACATGGATGCCATAGATAAGAGAACTTTAAAGGTAGTTGGTCAAGTTGTGGCCGCAACGATCTACAAAGAATCAGATGGATCGATCAAAGCCTTTGAATAATATGATAATTTAATCTAAAAGGTTGCCTAAGCATTTTTTAAAGTTGACAGATGGACCAACAAGGACAATCCTCATCTTTTAAGGCACTTTTTTTGTTTAATTTTTTAAAACAACATTACTTTGTAATTGGTTTAATCATAAATAATAAACGATGAAGAAAATTTTACTTTTAGCCATTTTATTTGGTTTTATAAATGGATACAGCCAGGGTAGTAAAACACCTGTTCTAGCTAAAGTTACTGCCACTTGGTGCTCTAAATGTGGTACTTGGGGTTGGAGTTTTATGGAAGAAATGAAAAGTGCCTATGGGCAAAGTATGGATGCCGTTATCTTGGGCGTTCACTACAGTGGTAATCTTGAAAATCCACTTGGCGTTTGGTACAGAAACAATATGAGTGCTTCCGGACAACCCGTTTTCTTATTAAACAATGAGGATCAAAATGTTTTTTCAAGCAATTGGTCTGCTCGCGTTGAAACAGTCAAAAATAAAATTATCGATATTGCTTCTGAGGCGCCTGCTCAAGATTTTAATTTTATAAATGCATATGTCAATGACGCTGATGAAATAGTTGCACAAGTTAATTTCAGGCCACATATGGCTGTTGACAATGATTACTATTTTGGGGTTTATATCTTTGAAAATAATGTAGAAGAAACACAAGCAACACGTGGCACATCATTGCACCCTAATGTATTAAGAGATGTTATTTCTGATAATTTTTATGGCGACCTGGTTTTTTCTGCAGGTGATATCTCACCAGCAAATAACATGACAAGAGAATACAATAAGCTGATTAACCCAAGTTGGAATGCACAGCAAGTTGGTCTGGTTGGTATTCTATGGAAAAAACAAGGTACAGTTTACGAAATTGAAAACGCTGCTGTAATCTATAATATTGGATTACTCTCTTCAAATAATGAATTGATTGATGAGGATCTTATTACAGTTAAAAATAGATTTGACAATATTGAAATCAATTTAGAAGATAACGAAAATTACAATGTTAGTCTTGTAAATAATATAGGGCAAATAATAGATCAAAAACAATTTGCTGTTTCTACAATAATTGAAACGTCAGGTTTGCCTTCAGGCATTTATACTTTGCATTTTTCTCAAGATAACAAGAGGCTAAATAAACAAATATTTATTGGCAGATAGTCTGATCGAAAAGTAGAAAGAAAGTCTTATGAAGATATCATAAGACTTTTTTTATGCCCATTAAAAAGAAAAACCCATTCCAAAGGAAGCACCAAATAAACTCAGATTAGAGACATAGTTTACGCCCAATGAAATTGTCATTCTGTCTATTGGATGATAATTATATGCTATCTCCAACTCATACCCCAACTCTCTCCTAAATCTATTAAGTTCGTCAATCGCTTCAATCTTTGATCCAAAACTTTGAATAAACATTTTGTGGCTTGATAAATAACGCCCTCCAGCATATAACGACAGATCAGATTTGCCATATGTGTTGGATACAAAGTAAACACCCAAATTAATTGAGTGATATTGAAAATACTCAACTGTAACATCCTCTTTGGTGTTATCTGATGAAATAAACTCATCTAATAAATTTGGTTGCCTAGAAAATAATGTTTCCTGCCACTTTGTTGACTTCATGCCTTGAGAATATCCAATTCTTACTGCTAAAGATTCATTTAAGAATCGATTAAATAAAATATCTCTGCCGGGTGTTTGTCCAACGCCATCAGCAGCAGATAGATTATATCTAATCGAAATGTTATTATTAAATGCTTGTCCAAAACCAACTTGACTTATAAACAAAACGCAAATTACAGCTATGTATGTATTTAATTTTTTCATGTCTATCTTATTTAAAATGTGACTGAACCGAAGATGCCTGGACTAAATAATTGAGGATTAGATAAGTAACTTATTTGCAATCCAATATTAAGGTGTTTATTCACCTGATAACCCAAATTCAATGTGACTTGCGCTCCTAATCGATTATAGGAAGCATATTTTTCTCGCATATCATCAAAGATCAATTGACCTGATCCATCATAAGTTATGTTGGTTAACTCACTTCTTGAAATTGAAGAATAATTTGTTGCCAAGGCTATTCCCAAATCAAATTTTGGTGTCAGTTGAATACTCTTTTTAATTCCGATTGATATTGAATTCATATGAAAATAAGTCCCTAAAAATCCATTGGAAATACCTTCATATTGTTGTATTGTTTCTGATTCACGCAAACTATTATAAGCCGTCTCATTTATTAAATGTTGGAGGCTAACACCACCTTTTGAAATACTGTTTGACACGAATATTTCAAGTCCCAATCCAATATTTCTTTTGTATTTAAATGCTACAGTTTGAACTGCTAAGTTATCTTTTCCAAAACCATATGAAACCGATGCTTCCAAACCGTTCTTTGCGTCTTGGGCAAAAAGTGTAGTTGTTATAAGCATGGTTAATAATAAAATAATATTTTTCATCTTAGAAGTTTTTATATAATTTAAAACTTAATGTCTCAATAGAATCATCATATACAACCGCACCATATTGAATACCTAACTGTACATTTCTATTGATCAAATATGTATAAGAAAGACCTCCCTGAAAATAAAGTCCTTGACTGGACCTTTCGTCTACAATAAGTGGTTCTTTCGAAACGACTCTGATGCCCCAATATCTTGCCAAACCAAAGCCTACTCCAAAAGCAAACCTGTGTCGATCCTTATTTACCAGATTAAGCTGTGTTAACACACCAAGATTAATTTGTTGTTCATGAGTTCCTGGTAAATCTGGCTCAACATTGCTTTCTTTTCCATAGCCATAAGCCAAACTCGTTTCAATATAAACCAAAGGGTTTATTCTAAATTGAACACCACTGGATATGTAAAGCCCAGGGTTTTCATTAAATTGTGCCAATCCTACTTGTCCAAAAATGGCATGCTTAGAAGGTTTTCTAAACTCAATTTTTCTTGGATTTATTACTCTTGGGAAATTCTCAAGTTTTCGACTTATTATAAAATCAATTTGCTCTAATGGATTCAATACTTGACTAATGTTCGTGTTTGAATTGGCTAGTTGGTTTGATAAACTTGAATTATCAAGATCCGTCTCAACAGTTTCTTCCTCGGCTTTAGCTATACTGTTATCTTGCTTGGAATCAGTTAATTTGTTAGTTGTTAAATCTTTTTCTTCATCTGTGTTTGATTGTGATGATGTGACATCTGCTTTGTTACTTTCCGTATTCAGGTTTTTATCATCTAACGCTTTCCCAACAGCAGCTTGGTTACCCGTATTCTTAATTTGAGACTCCTTGTCCTTAATTTGATTAGAATTTAATTCTTGACTATTATTAAACCCAACTTCTTCATTTTTATTTCCAGGATCATTTTCCTCTGATGAGGAGAAAGCATTAATATTAGAATTATTATTTAATTCAGACGACCTGTTTGCATTTTTTACATTTTCCCCTAATGAATCTAGGATAATTTCAGTATGAGTATTACTACTTTCAAAGTCTTCTTTTGAAGATGCGTCATTTAAATCTTCAGATGCTATTGTGTTCTTTTCCGTAACCATATTTACTTCAGAACTAATTGGTTCAGAGTGAGACAGCCTTAAATTATTATTTCTTGAAATCAAATAAATTCCTATTAATAAAAGTCCTGCTCCAAAAAGCCACCATAGGAAAAAATACTTCTTTTTCTTCCCTTCCAAAGAATCTAACATCAGGTTCATTTGATCCCATGCTTCAGGATTAAATGGCACTTCATGATTTCTCAATCTGTCTCTAAAGTCTTTATTTCCCATAGAAGTAATGATTTAGACTTGGTGAATTAATAATTATTTCCTTAAGTGATTTTCGAGCTTTTGACAACAACCACTTTGACGTATTCTTCTTAATTCCGACTTCTCTTTCAATATCAATATGTGAATAGCCATCCATTTCAAACATGGTAAAAACAATTCTTTCTTTCTCTGGAAGTCTCTGAATTATTCCGATAATTTCATTCGTTTCAATTGCATTCAGTGCAGCGTTTAATTCTTGTAAATTTTCATCAGCTTCATTATGTACGAGTGGTGCCATAATATCTTCAGTTTTCTTTTTACGAAAAGCATCAATAGCTGTTCTAACTAAAATGGTTCTGGCCCATCCCAAATAATTTGTTCCTGTAGTATACTTTTCTAAACTCTTAAAAACTTTTAACATGCCCAGATTAAAAATCCAATCTTTTTCAGACTGATCTTTTGTATATAAAGCAACAGCTGTTGAAAGATGCTTGTAGCTGTATTCATACAGCTGTTGCTGTGCAAGTCGATCTTGCGATATACACTTTTCTATGATATGTTTAAGTTGGTTCACTTGTTAAGTTATAAGGTCTTAAACTTTTGTCAATTCGATCAAACAGTCGCTTGATTCTTCTTCATCTACTTTGTGGAATAAATCTAATGAATAAATATTCTCTTCTTCAAATGATACCTTCCCTTCCATTGTGACAACATCAAATCCAAGATCTTCATTTATTGTTTGTCTGTGAATAACAAGCTGGTTATTTTCTAAGTTACCCGTAAAAATTAATTCATCTCCAAAGTCGATAGCATATGCACTTTCACCTTCGATTTTACTGATTGTTATTTGAAACTCTTCTCCATTTTCAGAGGATAATAAACCTGTGCAATCAAATTTTCCTAAATAAACTCCTTCGTAATTGACTTCTGCTACTTCAATAACTTCAGTTTCTTTTGTACAAGATGCAAATAATACTAAAACTGCGAAAAATAATATGTTTAACGTTTTCATGACTTCTAATTTTTAAATTATTTAATTGATTAAAATAAAAGGCCTTTACTTATATATCGCAGAAGAGATGGTGAAGGGTTGGTAAATCTGAAATTTTTTTCAAAAAAAAGGACCTGTCAAGTCCACAACCTGACAGGTCCTATATTATAATTAATTGTTTTTCAGACACTTAGCCTGATCTATCAAGTCGACAACCTGACAGGTCTTTTACAATAAATCTTCTATCATACCTTGTATTTTGTCATCACTTGATGGTCGTGGCGCATCCGCAGATACAATTTTACCATCCTTATCTAAAAGAATAAACCGCGGAATTCCTCTTATTAAGTAATTATTGACAAAATCAGTATCCCAACCATTATCTGATAATAATTGAACACCTTTTAAGTCTTTATCAGAAATCATTTGCTCCCATTTGGCTTCATCTTTTGGTTCATCAACTGAGATACTGACAAACTCTATGTTTTCGCCATGGTATTGCTTCTCCAATTCTTTAAGATGCGGAATCTCTGCCTTACATGGCCCACACCAAGTCGCCCACACATCGATATATACATTCTTGCCTTTTAAGTCTTCTAAGTTAACCATGCCTCCTTTGACACTCTTATATTCAAAACCAGGAGAATCGTTTCCTTTGATCAACTTTTCCATATTAGAATAAGCATCATTTAACTCTGCTACCAACTCGTTATCATCCGTTAAAGATATCATTTCATCAACGAGTGATTTTAAATTGTCTTCGCCTGGAGACAACCAGCTTGTTAATCTTTTTATCACTGCATTTTTAATACTTGTACCTTGGAT
The DNA here is from genome assembly GCA_013001975.1 of Saprospiraceae bacterium. Taxonomy (GTDB): domain Bacteria; phylum Bacteroidota; class Bacteroidia; order Chitinophagales; family Saprospiraceae; genus RFSX01. Next base: position 35,049 of record JABDKX010000253.1, read on the forward strand.
AGGTTTTAAAGCTGCTAAAGATTCCGATAATTCATCTTTTGTAAAATGACTTAACACCAAGCTATTGTAAGAAGGAACCGTTTTAAATAATGTCTCATTTTCAAAATCAATACTTTCAAACTGTTTATTAAAAGCTTCTGATGGTTCAAATCCATCATTGTCCGTAAAGTAACTATGATAAGACTTATACCTATTCAGCTTTCCTAAAATATAATACTTAATATTATCAGCTTCTATTTCAGAAAAAGCTTTAGAGATCGAACTTGCCTCTAGGTTTTCGATCATTGCTTTTTCTTGGTTCTTTACATTGTAAACAAAAGTGTCTTCCTCCATCGAGTATAATTCTTTGGTAGACATTTCCTCTGCTAACTTTTCTGAAATTAAGTATTTCGTTACTAAATAATTATTTTCTGCTGCTCCTGAACCTTCAAACTTTAATGACTCATCAAACTCTTTGGTGTCGAGACTTACTGTTGTTTCATCTCCAGGTTTCAAATAAGCATATGCAGATTCGCGGTTGTAAGAAAAGATATAATAATCAGCGATTCCCTGAAAGGTGCCACCAAAAGTGCCGTCTTCCGCAACCGCATACTTTTCCATTATGTCATCGTTACGTAAGAATAAGGTATCTCCTTTTGGATTTTCAATTTTACCAGAAAAGCTGATGTCTTTTACTTCAACTTCTCCAGGCTTGCAAGCCAAGACTAAAACAGTCAATGACAAAGCAATTATTATTTTGTTCATATTAAATTATTTTCATTAAAAAGTAAGACAGTTTATTTACTACTTCTTGGGATGTAACAAAGTCATTTCATCTATCAAATGTCCTGCACCTGCATATTTATCGACGATAAATAAAACATAACGAATATCAACCATGATATTTCTGCAAATAGATGCATCATAATTATAATCACTCATCGTGCCTTCCCATGCTCTGTCAAAATTTAATCCGATCAAATTGCCATGTGCATCAATGGCTGGGCTTCCAGAATTACCACCTGTCGTGTGATTAGTACCGATAAAGCAAACAGGTACTTTCCCATTAGTATCCGCATACTGACCATAATTTTTAGTCTCATAAAGCTCCAATAATTTATCATCCACATCAAATTCATAATCTCCAGGCTTATACTTTTCAATAACACCATCTAAATAAGTCACTGGTTGATAAAGCACTGCATCAACAGGTTCGTAACCTGCCACCTTTCCATAAGTTACCCTCATGGTACTGTTGGCATCTGGATAGAAAGTTCTATTGGGAAATGTTTTCATTTGTGCATCCATATACACACGCTGCAAGGAATCAATTTGAAATTGTATCGTACTCAGTCGCGCAGCCACTTCGCTGTCAAACAATTCCTTCCATTCTTTTCCAAATCTGTATGCTGGATCTCTTTTCAAACTTCTAATAGCGGCATCTGGCGTCATTTCCAAAACAGCCATCATTCTTGTTCGATCAGCCATAACGGTCTTACTAAACAGATCAGGAGAACGACCATTATCTAATTTTGTATCTTCATCCACTAAACCCATTAATGATTTTGGAACATATTTACTATCCACGTTTTCAACATACATTTCTGTCAAAGCTTCAAATACCTCTGCATCAATATTAGCATCATAGTTTTTGTAAAAATTATCCAAGAATGGAATCACTCTTTGTTTAAATGCATTGTATCCATCTTCCCCATTATTATCATAAGTATCAACCAATCTTTGAGCAATACTGATGACGCGCATAACTTCGATGTTTCTACCTGTTACTTCAGAATAATAATCACGGACGTATGCCAACGGCTCCATTTCAGCATATAGCTTTTCAAAAGTTGGCAGTATATTTTTATACTTGCTGTTTGGCGGCAAAGCATCCATAAAAGATTTCTCAAATGCTTGTTTTTTCGCTATCCCTTTTGTTCTTTTTAAGCCTTTGCTTTCGCCAATCCATTTTTTCCAATAGTTGGCGACTCTTGCAAACTTTGATGCATATTTTATTCTTGTTTCTTCATCGGTTCTCATATACTTATCAAGAATACCGAGCGCTTTTTCACGAATACCAATTTTCGCAGGATTCAAGGTATTGACAATTTGTTCAATAGCTGGTGATGGCAAATATTCTTGTGTTCTTCCTGGAAAACCAAATACCATTGTAAAGTCACCTTCTTCAACGCCATCCAATGAAATTGGCAAATAATGTTTAGGCTTATACGGTTTGTTATCTGGCGAATAATCAGCTGGTAAATTATCTGGACCAGCATATATTCTAAACAAAGAAAAATCACCTGTATGTCTTGGCCATACCCAATTATCAGTATCAGCACCAAATTTTCCAATTGACTCAGGTGGTGCACCAACTAATCGCACATCACGGTACGTAATTGTTTTAAAAGCAAAAAATTGATTGCCATGAAAAAATGGTCTGACATAAACATCTTGATATGCTTTTTTTTCCATTCCTTCAACAACTTTGTTGATGTTTTTATCAATCACAGATTGTCTTTCAGAAACGGATAGTCCTTCTGAAACGCCGTCTAATACTTCACTTGTTACATCAATTATTTCACTTATAAAAGTAGCTGTCAAACCTTCGTTTGGTAATTCATCTTGGTGACTCTTTGCCCAAAATCCATTTTTCAAATAATTGTTTTCTAATGAACTGTGCGATTGAATTTGGCCATATCCACAATGGTGGTTTGTCAATAAAAGACCATTTGGAGATATGAGTTCTGAAGTACAGAATCCGCCAAAATGTACGATAGCATCTTTGAGTGATCCTTTATTTACACTATAAATATCTTCGGCTGTTAACTTCATGCCCATTTGCTGCATTTCAGCTTCGTTCAAACTTTTTAACAACATCGGTAACCACATTCCCTCTCCTGCGAAAGAGACTTGTGACATGCAGAATATTAATATTCCAACTAAAAAAGATTTCATAAATTTTTCTGTTTATTTAAATTATTATTTCTATTCGATTATCGATTTATTAAATGCTTCTCAATTTAGAAAAATTGCATTGATTAAACACATTCTACCTTGGTTTATCGACGATAATAGCCCTCTTTCTCGGTTATTTATCGGCTTATCAATCCTGTATAAATAATATTGACTATTTTGAGACTGCAATAGTATGGACTTTTTATTTCAACAATCTCAATTTGAAGCCTTTACCAATTCTCATTGGATACCTTTGATAGTCATTGGCGTATTGGGGCTTATTGCCATTGTCTTTGCCAAATATCGCCTGAGTAAAAAGCGTCAAATCTGTTTGATATTTACCATTTCTCTCATTCCATTACTCGGTTATTTGATCAATGTAATATTCCCACTTATCGAAGGAAACTTCAGTATTAAAACCGACTTACCAATTCATATTTGCCGAATCCTTGCTGTGACCTGTCCGATTGTTATTTTAAAAAATAATCGATACTGGATGGGTATTTTTTACTTTTGGATTTTAGCAGGAACACTCAATGCCAATATTACGCCTGACGTAGAAAATGCATTTCCACATTGGTCATATTTCAGTTATTGGATGGTCCATAGTTTTTTGATTATCATTCCTATTTACTATATCATCGTATTCAAAATGAGTATCACTTTTAAAGATTTGAAAAATGCTTTTTGGATGGCCAATCTGTTTTTGGTTGTAACATATTTTATAAATGTATTACTCGATTCTAATTATATGTACAGCCGAGGTAAACCAGATTCTGCTTCTATTTTAGATCTCATGGGTCCATGGCCAATATATTTAATCACAGGACAACTATTAGCACTCGTACTATTCAGCATCCTATATCTGCCATTTATAAAAAGAAAAAAATCGGAGGATTAACGTCTCTTCAAAAGATACTTAACCAGTAAAAAACCAGTGAGTGCGCCACCAAGGTGAGCCCAATTGGCTACACCATTATCAGCTCCCGAAAGTCCAGAATAGAGATCGTAAGCTACATAAGCCAATGCTAAGTATTTTGCTTTAATAGGAATGGGTGGAATTAATAAAAGCAATTTGTGATTGGGAAATAACACCGCATAAGCAATGGTCACGCCCATAACTGCTCCTGATGCACCTAGAGCACCCACAAAGCCGTTAATGTTGTAATTAAAGTGCATAAAATACTGTATGCCAACATGTGCTAAGAATGCTCCAAAGCCACTCAGAAGATATAGCTGCAAAAATCGCTTTGGACCCAAAGCACGTTCAACCATGCTGCCGAAAATATATAAGGCAAACATATTAAATCCTACATGTCTTAAATTATAATGATGAAACATGTGGGTTACAATCTGAAACGGTTTAAATCGGGGATCTTCCGGCCAGTAAATTGATAAATCAGGAATATAGGTTCCTAAAACTGAATTATATGCAAAAAACACCAATACATTTATAATAATAAGGTGTTTAACGATATCAGAAATTGGTGGCATTAATAAATTTTAACTGAATAATTTTTCCAGGTCTTCAAGCTCATAATTAACAAAGCACTTCTTCCCTATTGGACTAGTATAAGGATTTTCGCAAGCAAAAAGTTCATCAACTAAGGTACGCATTTCTTCGACACTTAATTTTTTACCCTTTTTAATTGCTGCACCTTGAGCCATTGCTCTTGCTAAATTTTCGTTTTTAGAAATATCCAAATCCAAATTTGAAATGTATTGATCCAAAAGCATTTCCATTAACCCTTGCAAGTTAGAATTATTAAACCCTGCAGGAATGCCATGCACAACAAAAGTATCTCCACCAAAAGATTGAATATCAAATCCCAGTTTTTTTAACTCCGATGTCAACTCACTAAAAATTTCAACTTTATCTTTTGCAATTTGAAGTGAGGTTGGAAATAATTGCTTTTGTGTCAGCTCTTCACTTTCATTCAGACTCTTTAAATATTTCTCAAACAAAATACGCTGATGCGCTAAGTACTGATTCAAAATAAAAAATCCATTTTTAATTTGGACGATGACATAACTGTTATGAATCTGATAAGGTTCCTTTTCTTCGGCATCCAGTGGCAGCGTTTCTACCAACAAATCACCAGTAGCAGCACTTGGAACAGTGAGCACTTCAGAAGATCTTTGAAAATCGGAAGAATCATTATCCAATTCCTTCTGCAATTCAGCACCTTCTTGTCCCTTATAAAGAGATTGCCATTGTCGCATCACTGGAGCAGACCTTGTTCGTGAAGCAAGACTATTCGAAAATGGACCATTATTAGGCCTGTGAATATTCGATCTTATTTCGCTATTTTCATTTTCAAAATCCAATTTAGGAGACAGACTGTATCTTCCTAAAGCATGTTTGATGGAAACTTTTAAATAATTATAAATGAGTCTCTCGTCATCAAACTTTATCTCTTGCTTGGTTGGATGTACATTGATATCAATCGTTGATGGATCAAGATCAAGGAAAAGTACATAAAAAGGATATTGATCTTCACCAATTAATGTATCATAAGCACCTCGGATAGCATGGTTAAGGTAATGGCTTTTGACATACCTGTTATTGACAAAAATATACTGTTCGCCTTTTTGTTTTCTTGCAATCACAGGATTCCCAATCAATCCAGAAATTTTTAAAACATCCGTATCCTCATCAACTCTCAAAAGTTTCTGCTCATATGTTTTGCGAAACAATCCAAGTATGCGTTTTTTAAGAGAGCCCGACAATAAATTATAAATTTCATTGTCATTATGAATAAATTTAAATCTTATCTCAGGATAAGCTAGGGCTACTCTTTTAAACTCTTCGGTGATATATTTTAATTCAACAGAATCTGTTTTTAAAAACTTACGTCTTGCAGGTACATTAAAGAACAAATTCTTAACTGCGATAGAAGTCCCTGCTTCAGCTTGGCAATAAGATTGCTCAATTATTTCTGACGTTTTTATGGTGATAAGGTTAGCGACTTCAATATCTGCAGGTCTCGTCTTTAATTCGACTTCAGCAATCGAAGCGATGGAAGCCAAAGCTTCTCCACGAAATCCCATTGTTTTTATAGCAAAAAGGTCTTTTGCTTCCCTAATTTTGGAAGTCGCATGCCTTTCAAAACACATTCTTGCATCTGTTTCTGACATCCCTTTTCCATTATCGATGACTTGAATTAGGCTTTTTCCATAATTCTTAACCACCAAAGTTATATGAGTCGCTTCAGCATCAATGGCATTCTCCATCAATTCTTTCACAACAGATGCGGGACGCTGAATGACTTCTCCAGCTGCAATCTGATTGGCAATAGCCTCTGGTAATAAATTTATAATGTCTGACATAGAAATTTTCTAACTGCGAAGAAAAAGTTTTTTAGCCAATTTTGTCGAGCTAGTTTTCAACAAATGTTGATTATAAAGCCAAACACCATAAATAGATGTTTATTCATCTAATGTATCAGAAAAAGATTTATAATTTAGATGGGTAAATTACATTTGATATGAGAATAGGCTTTGGAAAACGCGTAAAACCTCGACAATTTGATTATATGCCTCGTTATTATGATGAAGCAAAAGACAAATTAGATTCTCAGGTATCTAAGTATCATGGGGATGTTTCAGATGAAGATAAGATCAAGGAGAGAATCAAATCAGGTATGCGCCAAAAGTTTTATGGAGATGCTGATTTCCGAAGACAACAAACCAATAAATCCAATCTCAGATTGGTTTACATTATCATCGTTTTGTGTTTCGTTACCTACATGGTC
>JABDKX010000186.1 GCA_013001975.1 Saprospiraceae bacterium
TAATGGAAAATGGACAAGTAGAATTATGGGCAATAGATTTCAATGTAGGCAGTTTTGATAACTGTACAGACAGTGATAATTTATTATTCACATTTACAGATATTCCACCACCACCAAGATTTGATGAAGAGTATGACAGCAACGATGACTTGATGTGGTACAATGGAACATACTGGTTCTACAATTCAGAAGAGATAGATTTAGCAACTGGAGCAGGGGAGTATGAGAAGTTAGATGCTTATGGAGATGAAGTACACAGATGGGAGCCAGGACTGAGAAGTTCAGGAGCTATCTTTACTGCAGATGATGCCGATGCGACAGGCTTTGCCACAATTCCAATTTATGTATGGGATGAGTGTGGCAATATTGATTTCTGTTTGGTTAACTTAAGATTAGTTGACAATGGCGGTGGTAGTATGGCCATGGTAACAGGTCAAGTTAAAACTGAATTAGGTGAAGAAGTTGAACAAGTAGAGACAAGGCTTAACAGTCTAAATTATAATAATTCAGACATGACGGATGCAACAGGAACATATGCCTTTGCAAATACACCAATGTATGCTGATTATAAAGTGAGCGGAACAAAGACAGATGACTACTTGAATGGCGTAAGTACACTGGATTTGGTATTAATCCAAAGACACATCTTAGGCATGGACTTATTAGATAGTCCATACAAGATGATCGCAGCAGATATCAATAGAGATGATAATATATCAAGTCTGGACTTGATAGAATTACGAAAGTTAATCTTAGGTATCTACGATGAGCTACCAAACAACGCAAGTTGGACATTGGTTAACAGCAATAATACATTAACGGTAGATAATCCATGGACTTATGAGTCGTCAAGAACAATCGCTGACTTAACAGCCGATATGAATGATGAAGATTTCATAGGTGTCAAGATTGGAGATGTCAACAACAGTGTTGTAGCGAATGCACAAAATACAGGCATAATAACAAGAAGCAGCAGCATCGATATCAACTATGAAGATAAGATGGTTAAAGCAGGCGAAGAAGTTGAGTTAACGTTGACTACAGACAGAAGTGATGTATTTGGTTATCAATTTACATTAAATACAAAAGGATTAGAACTGGTAAAAGTTACTGGCAATAATCTAACGCAAAATAATGTAGGTGTATTTGCCAACAGATTAACAATGAGTTACAATGAGAACCAAGCGATTGATGCTGGAAACTTAGTAACATTTGTAATGAAGGCAACGACATCAGGACAATTGAGTGAGATGTTATCAATGAGCAGTGAAGTGACACAAGCAGAAGCATATGTCGGCAGTAACTTAGAAGTTGTAAACATCGACTTGAGAGACAATACGAAGGGAGAATTTGTTCTTTATCAGAATGAGCCAAACCCATTCACAGAATACACAATGATCAGTTTTGAGATGCCACAAGGTGGATCAGCGAAATTGAGTTTCTTTGATGTAACAGGAAAAGTACTGAAAGTAATACAAGGTAATTATGAAGCTGGCTACAACAGTGTGAAGGTAAGTGATGAAGATTTAGATGTACCAGGCATGATCTACTATAAATTACAAACAGGCGAACATACAGCTACCAGACATATGGTAGTTATAAAGTAATAACAACGTCAGTGATGACGTTAAAGAATACTCGAGAGATTGAGTAATCATTTTGGTTTATTATATGCCCAGGGGTGAGATCCTGGGCTTTTTTTATGCTTAACTTGTAAGTTAAATAAGATCTAACTCTTCTTTGTTTTTTTCTAATACCGGAATTATAAAAGCTATTAATTCTTGAATTGTCCATCCTAACAACGCTGCACCTTTAATACATTCTTCTCTGTCTACCTTTGCAGCAAAAGTACTGGTCTTGAATTTTTTCATTACGGACTTCACTTTTATACCAACGATTTTAGTCGGCCTTATTAAAGCAACAGCAACAATAAATCCAGTGATCTCATCAGCTGCTACTATACATTTATCTAGTAAAGAATTTCTTGCAACATTCCATTTTGTATAATGACCAGCGATGGCATGAGCCATTTCATTTTCACCTAACGCTTCTAATTTTTTGACAATAACTTGTGGATGGACATCAGGATGTTTTTCGTAATCTGCATCGTGTAATAATCCAGTCATTGCAAAAATTTCTGGATCTTCATTGAAGTGAATTGCCAGAGCTTCCATGACCAATTCAACTGTCCTAGCGTGCCTTCGCAATGAATATGTTTCTGTCATTTCCATAAACAATAACCTAGCTTCATCTCTTGTCATATTATTTTTTAAATGTTTAACTCAATATAATTAATTCAACTACAATTAATATGACACTTTTTTATAAATAAACTCCTCTGTAATTTATAATAAATGAAAACATAAATAAGGTCGGATTCTTATAACTAACATTTTCTGAATTTGTAGAGTAAAATTAATAGTTTATATTTGACGATAAATACGGCATTTTATGACTATAAAATCGACATATGATATTTCTGACTCAATTTTGAAAGGAAGGGGTGCTGTTATTAATCCATCAAATAGATTTGAAAACACTGATGCTTCTTCAAAAATACACAGTCAACAGTATGATGAGCAATCCATTTATAAGACGAAAGTAATTGAAACAAAAGCTAAGTCAATTATTAATAAAGTGCTCAGTAAGGATGTGCCCATGGCTTATTCAATGAATCCTTACCAAGGGTGTGAACATGGTTGTATTTATTGCTACGCTAGAAACACGCACAATTATTGGGGTTATAGCTCAGGACTTGACTTTGAATCAAAAATTATTGTTAAAACCAATGCGGCTGATTTACTCAGAACCAAATTGAAATCGAAAAATTGGGAAGCAAGTCCAATTATGGTTTCTGGAAACACAGATTGTTATCAACCGGTAGAAAAAACTTATACGATAACACGAAAGATATTAAAAGTGATGCTTGATTTCAAGCATCCAATAGGATTGATTACTAAAAACAATTTAATCCTCAGAGATCTTGACATAATAAAAAAATTAGCAAAGGATAATTTAATTTCAGTTGCCATTTCTATAAACACGCTAGATGATAAACTAAGACAGAAATTAGAGCCAAGGGCTTCATCAATCTCACAGAGATTAAAGTTAATTAAGACATTGGTTGACAACGGGATCTCTGTTACCGCTTTAGCTGCTCCAATTATTCCAGGTCTTAATGAAAGTGAAATTATTCCTTTAGTTAAAAAATTAAGCGAGTTGGGTGTTTCTAAAATTGGACATATTGTCGTCAGACTTAACGGGGACATTGCAGAACTTTTTGAAGATTGGTTAATACGTCACTATCCACAAAGAGCCGATAAGGTTTTGAACAAAATTAAATCTTTACATGGAGGCAAATTAAATGACTCTCGAATTGGTGATCGTATGTCAGGAGAGGGTAATATCGCTGAAATAATTCATCAACAATTCAAATTAGCTCAGCATAAATACCTTAATGAGAAAAGCTTTTCTTACAATTTAGATTTATATCATAAAATAAAAAATCCTCAATTAAAATTGTTTTAACTCTTGTACTGAATGATAATTTCATAAATTTCTATAGCCTCAGATCTTTAGTTATTTAGCTAAAAGAAATTATTATATTTACTAAATGCTTAACAGAGAAGAAAAAAGAGAATTAAGGTCGGATCTGTTCCGACATCTTGATGGAATTGCCGTTGCGCCAGTTGCTTATAACTTATATGAGAAAGGTGTTTTAAAGGAGCTATTAGAAAAAAAAGAAGTTGATTTAGATTATTTGGTTTCCAAATTTAAAGCCAATGAAGGATATCTCAATGTTGCCCTAAGAATTCTATGTTCGCAAGGATGGCTCATTCAAAATTTGGATAATGCGTCTGATACGATTAGCTATACCATTAATGACAAATCTGAAAAGGCATTTGAATTAGCAGCAATTTATAAAGATGTGAATAACTTACTTCGATATTCTAAATACTATCACAAAAGAAAATTTCAAAAAGAACCTTTTTTAGTACTTAGTCGAATTATGAATGATTATAAATCACATTATAATTTGCCTAATGCTAATGATAAAAATTCCCTTGAATACCAAGTCCTAAAACATATTGAAGGTATCATTGTAGGACCTACAACTGTTTCATTAGGAATGGGAGGTATGTTTCATAAATATTTTATGATGTCTTCATTTAGAGCAGAAGAATTTCATAGTGACGCTGAAAGTTTTTCAAAAATTCTTAATTTTTTTTCTTGGCTAGGATGGTTTGAAGAAAATAAAGGCACGTATAGATTTACGGACAAAGGATTATTCTTTGCTAAAAGAGCTTCAGCGTATGGTGTGACGGTTTCATATATTCCAACATTCAGACACTTAGATGAATTGATTTTTGGAAACCCTTCGTTCTTGCGGGAAATTTCAGAAGGAGAAGATGAATTACATGTAGATAGAGAGATGAACGTTTGGGGTTCAGGAGGTGCACACTCCGCTTACTTCAAAAAAATGGATGAAGTCATTATTGAATTATTCAGCAAACCAATCGAGGAACAACCCAAGGGAATTTTAGATATGGGTTGTGGCAATGGTGCTTTTTTAATTCATGCCTATGAAGTAATTGAAAATCAAACACCTCGAGGTAAAGTTTTGGAAGATCATCCATTATTTCTTGTTGGCGCTGATTATAATCAAGCAGCTCAAAGAGTGACACGAGCAAATTTAATTCAAGCTGACATCTGGGCGAAAGTTATTTGGGGTGATATTGGCAGACCTGATTTGTTGTCTAAAACATTGGAAGATGATTATAATATATCACTGAAAGACTTATTAAATGCACGAACATTTTTAGATCACAATAGAATATGGTCTGATCAAAAAGAGAGCGACCGTATAAGTTCATCAACTGGGGCATTTGCACATCGAGGAGAAAGAATTAACAATAATAGGGTAGAAGAAAATTTAAAAGAACACTTTTCTAAGTGGATGCCATATGTGTCTAAGCATGGGTTGCTCTTAATCGAATTGCATACAGTTGATCCAAAGCTAGTTGCTAAAAACATTGGAAAAACAGCGGCAACTGCCTATGATGGAACTCATGGGTTCTCTGATCAATATATTGTTGAACTTGATGTTTTTAATAAAATTGCCAAAGAATCTGGATTGTATCCTGTTGAAAATTTTGCTTTCAGATTTCCTGATTCAAAATTAGCTACTGTGAGTATAAACTTGTTAAGAGGTAAAAATTAATTATGTCAAAATTGATATATGAAAACAGTTTCTTAGTCGGTTGCATGAGGTTAGGAGCATGGGGAGCGAAATACAATACTAATGAATACGAAACTTTCATTGATGAATGTTTGAATAATGGTTTGTCAGATTTTGATCATGCCGATATTTATGGAGATTATACAACAGAAATTGAATTTGGAGAAGTCATAAAGAAAAGACCTGATCTGAAAAATAAAGTTCAAATAACAACAAAATGTGGTATAAAACATCCTTGTGATCAGAGAGCCGGCTATACAGTCAAGGCATATGATTCTTCACCAGAACATATTTTAGAATCTGTAGATAATTCGTTATCAAATTTAGGAATTGATCAGATAAAAGTTCTCTTACTTCACAGACCTGATTTTTTAATGGACGTAAATGCTATTGCTGATGTTTTTAAAAAATTAAGTAATTCTGGAAAGGTCAAGTATTTCGGAGTTAGTAATTTTTCGATGACACAATTTGATTTGCTTAATCAAAAATATCCATTGGTTACCAATCAAATTGAAATATCACTTTTTCATCTCAATGCTTTTTTGGACGGTACATTGGATCAATGCCAAAACCTTAAAATTCAACCTGCAGCATGGTCTCCACTTGGAGGAGGAAAACTTTGGACAAAGTCTGAGGATGTGCAAGACAAAAAATTGCATGAAGTGCTAAATTCTATGCAGATAAAATATAATTGCACTTCTTCTCAACTGTTATTGGCATGGTTATTAAAACATCCTTCGGGAATCATTCCTGTATTGGGAACATCAAAATCAGCTCGTGTTATAGAATCTTTAAAAGCAATGGATATAAATCTATGTAAGGAAGATTGGTATGTCATGCTAGAGTCTGCGCGTGGACATGAAGTTGCTTAATCTAAATTAATTTTGATTTGGTTGCAATCTCATCTTCAAGTATCAGCATTTTGATTAACTTAAATTTTAATGTTTAAGACCTATGGTTATGAGTTAATTTTTAAGAAAGGAAGAAAAGTTAAAAAGCTTTTTTCTATTTAAACTATTTTTTAGCAGCTGTTTTTTTTGCAGCAGTTTTAGAGGCTTTGGTTTTTGAAGTTTTAGCTTTTGTTGCTTTGGCTGGTTTTTCTTTAACAGCTGTTGCCTTGGGCGTCGCAGTTTTTTTAGCTTTCGCTTTTTTCGGTTTTGATTTTTCTTTCTCCATTTGAGCAACAAACTCCTCTTTCTTTGATAAGATTTTGTTGGCTTCTGTTCTTGTCATTTTAACCATGTAGTATTTGTCTTCAGTTTCAAAAGGTAAAGCGCTGACGAGATGTTTCTTGTGGTTTTTAAAGGTAATAATGTATTTTTCGAAGCCATACGGATATTTGTTATAAATAGCCTCTTTTACAACATCTTCCAATGCATCAAATACTTTGATTACTTTAGGTTTTGACATGATTTAAAATTTAGAAAATAGCAGTTATGAAATTTTTGTTGTCATTCCTCGAATGATAAATTTGAATTCATTAACTATTGCGTTCCAAATAAATTAAAGAATTTCATCATATCATAATATTTGTGATTATTTTTTTGTTTTTTTTTATTTATGATTTTCCATTAACACTTATATTATTACTTGCTATTTGTCAGAATCGTATCGATAACGCGTTTTTGCAAAAATCTTAGAAGTTATTTTTTCATAAATTTACAACATGAATGATTTGAAAATATCTAATGCTGCAGAAGCATTCCTTAATAATATACAACATCATATTTTTGTTAACAATAAATGGGTTGAAGCAAGAAATGATAGGACTATAAAAGTTGTGAATCCAGCTGATTATAGTTCACTCGGTGAAGTTTCTGTAGCTTCAAAAGATGATGTTCAAAATGCTATTGATTGTGCTAAAAGTGCTTTTCAAAAAGGTGCATGGCATACCATGTCGCCAGTTCAACGTGAAGGATTATTGTTAAATGTTGCCAATGTGTTTGAAGACCATTTAAACCCTATGGCGGAAATTTTAACACTTGAAAATGGAAAGTTACTCTCTCATGCAAAATCAGAAATTAAAGGTGCTATAAATACATTAAGATATTACGCCGGATGGGTAACCAAAATAGAGGGACAAACGATTGATATTTCTTTAAGACAAAAACCAGGATTTAAAAATTTTGCGTTTATCAAAAAAGAGCCAGTGGGTGTCGTTGCAGCCATAGTGCCATGGAATTTTCCTATTTCAATTGCTATATGGAAATTGGCCCCATTATTAGCAGCTGGCTGTACAGTAGTATTGAAACCTTCAGAAGTCACACCACTCTCAACTTTATATATGGCGCAATTATTTGAGATTGCTGGTTTTCCTCCAGGAGTTGTTAACGTTGTAACAGGTGACGCTGAAACAGGATCAGCTTTGACCAGTAATCCAAGCATAGACAAAATCACATTTACAGGTTCTACAAAAATTGGTAAAATTATTGGACAGTCTGCCATCAACAATCTCACACCAATTTCTCTTGAGCTTGGCGGTAAGTCACCTGCAGTCATTTTCGATGATGCGGATTTGACAGCCGCTGCAAAAGGAACAGCATTGGGTATATTTAGAAATGGCGGGCAAGTATGCGTTGCGGGATCCAGAGTTTACATTCATAAAAAAGTGTACGATAATGTATTGGCTGATATCAAATTAGAAGGAGAAAAGTTGAAAATATCAGACGGTTTTGATCCTGATGCAGATTTAGGACCTTTGGTGTCCAGTACGCATTTAGATCATGTAAAAAAATATATTGAGAAAGGATTAGAAAATGGAGCAACATTAGTAACAGGTGGGAATAGTCCTGAAATCCAAGGCGCTTATTTAAAGCCCACAATATTTAGTATCACAGATAACAAAGCAACGATTGTACAGGAAGAAATTTTTGGACCTGTTTTGGCTGCTATTCCATTTGATGATATGGATGAAGCCATGAGGCTGGCTAATGAAACGCAATATGGATTATCATCTACTGTTTGGACGAAGGATATTTCCAAAGCGTTAAAATGTGTAGATGCAATTGATGCAGGTTGGGTCTTTGTTAACGGACCTGCAAGATCTGATGCAAACCTTCCCATTGGGGGCAATAAAAATTCAGGGATTGGGAGGGAGTTAGGCAAAGAAGGATTATATGCTTACATGAAATCAAAATCAGTTAATATTATATATTAAAAGTTATAATAAATATTTTGCTAGGACTTAATCCTGTCTATTGATTAACAGTAAAACTTCCAGCTAAATTATCCATCAATTGATTTATGTGGCTAATCTGTTGCAAGGTATGGATGTTTGGTGTTGTCTTAATATCATACAATGTTCCTGTATTAAATATCTTATTGACATCTATCTCTAAAGATATATTTTCATCAGCATTTAGGTTGCTGAAAGAAACATTCCTCAAAGCTGCGTCAGATCCTAAATGTAGGGCGAACGCTTCTGAAATACCATCACCATCAATGTCAATTCGACCTTCAAGTTTAGTAAAAACATAACTATTCCAGTTGCTCCAATATTCTCCAGTTCTAGACAAATCATTTGATGAAGAATAATCTTGAGGAACGGAAGCATTAATATCACTTGTCACTCCTATGTTAAAATTGAATGCATCGATTTTAGAATTTATCCCTAAACCTGTGTCAAAATCAAGACCACGTTCAGCTAACTCAAGATCAGAATGAGAAGCTGTTAGGTCAATATAATATGCTTCGTTTGATGGCGTATTAATTTCTCCACCATCTTGATTGATTGAATAGTTCGATGTATAAAAGCTGATCCTAGTAAACTCTATTTTACTTCCATCAGGGTAAGTTACTTCCTCAAACATGACCAATGGTTCGTTATTATATTTCAATTTGAAATTTATAATCAAATTGTTTGGGTCATTATCCCCACAAGATGAAATAAAGAATGCTGAAAATATGATTAAGAACAAAGCTTTCATTTGAATGTGTTTTATTTAATAACGTTAACCAATCTAATTTGATCTAATAAATTTTACTTTTCTGAAAAAAATATACGAACGCTTTGACTTAGTATTTAAGAGGACAATTCATTGAAATAAATGATTATCGTTTTGTACTTTTGTCCAAGTAATTTATCACTTTTAAGCATAACTTGTAATATACATAAATGCTTAATTTGTGTTTTCAACATTTAAGAATGAGTACAGAACCTATCAATATATTTAAGGAAAGTTTATTGCCAAATTCGTCATATAAAGGTGGAAAAGGTAAGGCTGAAGTCGCTGATTTGTTTGACGGTAAAAAATTATATAAGCTATCTTCAAATGAAAATATTTTAGGTAGTTCACCTTTAGCACTTCAAGCTATTGAAGATAACATAGGCAAACTATCAGAATATTGCGATAGAACAGACGATAGATTACGCCATGCATTATCGAATTATTATAATAATGAACTTTCAGCAAATCAATTCTTTTCAGACAATAGTGGTGTATCGCTTCTTAACTTAATCGAACGTGCCTTTTTGGAAAAGGGTCATGAAATTATCGTATGTAACCCAGCTTTCAAACCGTACGCTGTATTTGCTAAAAAGTTGCAAGCCAAAGTAGTTGATGTGCCTCTGGTTGGGGACGACCTTCATTTAAATGATCCTGATATTTTAAATGCGATTAATGACCAGACAAGATTAATTTTTATAACAAGTCCAAACAACCCTACAGGCACTTATATTCCTAAAAAGCAAATGGACGCCTTGGTAGCCAGTTTGCCAGATCATGTTGTTTTAGTTTATGATGAAGTTTATTTTCAATTTGTTGATGCACCTGATTATGTTCGAGCACATGAATATGTTAAGCAAGGAAAGAATGTTATAGGCGTGAATAGTTTTTCTAAAGCTTATGGATTAGCAGGACTCAGATTAGGATATGGATACAGCACTGAAAAAATTGCAAGGTACGTTGCTCAAGCCAGTACACCTTTTATGATCAACACCTTAGCTTTAGAAGCAGGAATTGCAGCTTTAAAAGATGATGCTTTTATTGACAAAACGGTCAACTTGGTTAATGGGGAAAAAGATTTTTTATATTCTTCACTTGATCAACTAAATATTAAATATTGGAAATCTCAGGCTAATTTTATTCTTATCAAGCCTGATATGAATGATAAAGCGTTTGAACTTCAAATGCTTAAAGAAGGTATTATGGTAAGGACAGTTGCAAATTTTGGAGCCCCTGGATGTATCAGAGTCACCATTGGAGACAGAGAAGCTAATACAGCATACATAAGTGCATTAACTAAAGTGATAAACACGAATAAATAAAATGGAATTAACTGGAGGACAAGCCGTAGTACGGTCATTAATAAAATCTGGTGTAAATCAAATTTATGGTTTACCCGGCGTACAAAATGATTGGCTTTATAATGCGCTTTATGATTATCGCGATGAAATCAGGGTGATACATACAAGACATGAACAAGGGGCAGGGTATATGGCGTTGGGTCATTATTTAGCTACTGGGGAAAAGGCTGTTTATAATATCGTTCCAGGACCTGGATTTTTAAACAGCTGTGGTGCATTGTCAACTATATGGGGATTGAACGCAAAGGTGATGTGTCTTGTTGGCCAAATTCCACAGAAAGTTCAAGGAAAGGGATATGGTGTTTTACACGAAATTCCTGACCAAATGGGCATTTTAAAATCGTTGACAAAGTGGGCAAAAAAAGTGGATAGTCCAGCAAGTATTCCTAATATTATTTCACAAGCATTTACCCAATTAGACTCCGGTCGACCAAGACCTGTAGGCGTAGAAGTATCCATGGATGTTTTGTCTGGAAAAGAAGATGTTTCATTTGATGGATTCAGTGTTGATTCAATTATGCCTATAGTTGATGAAGCTGCAATTGATAAAGCAATCGAACTTATTAAGCAAGCGAAAAATCCATTGGTATTCGTTGCTGGTGGCGCAATGCATGCTTCAGATGAAGTCAGGGCTTTTGTAGAATATATTCAATCTCCTGTTTTTGCCTATCGAACAGGTAAAGGTATAGTGCCCAGCAGTCACTACTTAAGTTATCCGGTTCCTGCTGCACATATGCTATGGAAAGATTGTGATCTGTGTATTTCTATTGGGTCACATGCGCGCATGCCGTTAATGAAATGGGGGCAAGATGACTCATTAAAATATTTGAGTATAAATGTTGATGAAAGTGCACACGACAGAATGCGTAAAGCTGATGTGAAAATTACTGGTGATTCAAAAGAAGTCTTAACGATATTGAATACACAATTAAAATCATCGATGAATGAGCGTCCATCTAAAGAGAAAGAAATGAAAGCCTTTGCTCAAGCATGGAATGAACAAGTCACATATCTTGAACCTCAAAAATCGTATTTAGATATGATTAGAGAAGAATTACCAGCTGATGGTATTTTGGTTGATGAATTAACACAAGTTGGATTTGCCAGTAGAATAGTTTGGAATACAGAGTTGCCGCGAACATATTTATGCACAGGGCACATGGGTACCTTGGGTTGGGGATTTCAAACAGCACTTGGTGCGAAAGCGGCACGACCTGATGCTACTGTTATATCTGTTGCTGGTGATGGTGGTTTTATGTTTGGTGTTCAAGAACTAGCAACCGCTGTACAACATAAATTGGGTGTGATTGTTTTATTGTTTAATAACAACTTATTTGGTAACGTGCGATCAATGCAAGAACGATTGTATGATAACAGAGTTATTGCTACAGATCTTCATAATCCAGATTTTGTCAAAATGGCTCACGCCTTTGGTGCAAACAGTACACGAGTACATTCGATGGAAGACTTAAGAAAAGCAATTCGAGATGCTTCTGGAGAATCGCTGCCAACGGTTATTGAAATTCCTGTTGGAAATGATTGGCCAAGTACTAATAAATTTAAAGCATTGCCTAAAGTTAAATAAATGAAAATAGCCGTTATATCTGATATTCATGAAAATTTTCATAACCTCATTCTAGCGCTTAATATAATTAATGAAAGGGATGTAGATCAAATTATCTGTCTGGGAGATTTGATGAATACGGGCGTGGCAAAAATTTTGTCTATTCAAAAAATGCCTAGCCATTTAATTTGGGGTAATAATGATGGTGAAAAAGTGGAGATAGTTACTACAGCCCTGAGACCACAAAGTAACTTAACTTGTAGTTTGTCAACTTATGATTTTTTAGAGTATGACGGACGGAAAATATTTGCTACTCATTATGATGACCTAGCGGTGCCGATGGCTAAATCAGGATTGTACGATGCAGTTTTTTATGGGCATAATCATATATTGAAAGTAGACAAAATAGGAGATGTACATTGTGTGAATCCAGGTGAAATTGCTGCACAAAAAACAGGGACTGGAAGTTTCATAATTTATGATACGAAAGCAAATGAAATCGAAACAATTATTTTGGAAAACATCGTAACCTTAAAATCTGATTTAACAATGGATTACTTTAATAAGCACATTGAAGAATTAGGATTCAGATCAAAGGATGCTATGCAATTGAAATCTGAGAACTGAATGAATTATAGTACTAATATAATACCTCAAACATCTCCAGTATTTCAAGAACTTAGTGAAATAGCTAAAAGTTCAAAAATCGTTGTTTTTTCTGGTTTACCAGGCGTTGGGAAGAGTTTATACATTCAAGAGTTTACAAAAATTGTTCATCAACAAGATAAAGCATTGGATATTATTCAATGGGATGTGGCAAGAAAAAGCTTTGAGACTCAACATATTCAAAAAAGATTTCCCATGGGAGATGGGACTGTCCATAATGGACTGAAACTAATAGCTGGCAAATGGCTAATGGATGTAGTCAAAGCATGGGTAATTAATAATATAGACAATGATAAAATATTATTGATAGAAGCACCATTAGTGGGGCATAGATTTGTTGAATTGATTCATAAATCTGATGACAAAGAATTAGAAACGTTTTTGTCCTCTGAACTCACCCAAATTATAATGCCTATTCCAACCAAGAAAGTAAGAACAAAAATTGAAGAAGAACGGGCAAGACAAGTTAAGGAAGACGCAAAAGTTTGGTCTGGTGCAAAACCATCCGTCATGCTGATGTTATGGAAAATGACTTGTGGCATAGCAAATGAATTTGGTATGGACATCGACATGTCTGGGCAACCATCTTATAGCCCAGGTATTTATGAATACGTCTTTTCTGAAATTTTAAAACACAGACATTTTGTTCCGCTAATTATTGATGAAGTTTTTGAAGTCCCAGAGCAAGATGAAGATGCTTTGCATATTTCTGATAGCCTTAAAGCCAATGATGAACAAGCAAATTATTATGCAGATTTGATTGACTCGGAATATGGTGATGAAGAAATAAATTCAATAGTCGAAAAATGGTATTTGACTTAATTATAAATGAAATAAATGAACCTATCGAACATCAATTTATTAAAGACTGATTCTTACATAAATGGGGAGTGGGTAAAGTCACCTGATCAAAAAACTTTCAATGTTATAAACCCATTTACAAATGAAGAAATTGCTCGTGTAAGTGAAGCCAGTAAGTCGCAAGTAGAAGAAGCTATAAAACATGCGGAAGATGCATTCAAAATTTGGCGAAAATTTACAGCAGGCAAAAGATCCAGAATATTAAAGAAGTGGTATAAGTTACAATTGGATAATGCACAAGATCTTGCACACATATTGACTATTGAACAAGGGAAACCACTTAATGAAGCATTAGGAGAAATAAAATATGGTGCTTCTTTTGTTGAGTGGTTTGCTGAAGAGGCCAAAAGAAATTATGGCGATACGATTCCTGGACATGCGCGTGACAAAAGAATAGTGACAATCAAACAACCGATTGGCGTTGTTGGTGCTATAACACCTTGGAATTTTCCAAGTGCTATGATCACGAGAAAAGTGGCACCCGCTTTAGCTGCTGGATGTACAGTCGTCATCAAGCCCTCTGAATTAACACCACTATCTGCTTTGGCTTTGGCCCAATTAGCCGAAGAAGCAGGTTTCCCTCCAGGCGTTATCAATGTTGTAGTCAGCAGTAACGCAGCTGAGGTTGGAGAGACACTTTGTGCCAGCAGCACCGTAAGAAAATTATCTTTTACTGGCTCTACCAGAGTCGGTAAAATTCTGCTAAAACAATGTGCCGATACAGTTAAAAAAGTTTCACTGGAATTGGGTGGAAATGCACCCTTTATAGTTTTTGATGATGCAGATTTAGACAAAGCAGTTGAAGGAGCGGTTGCTTCAAAATATAGGAATGCTGGACAAACATGTATTTGCTCAAATAGAATTTTTGTCCAAGAAAAGATTTATGAAGACTTCCTTGAAAAGTACACTGCTGCTGTAGCAAAGCAAAAAACTGGGAATGGATTACATGACGGTACGGTTATCGGTCCAATGATCCAAGAAAAAGCTGTTCAGTTTGTAGAAGATATTGTTCAAGATGCACAAAGTAAAGGAGGTGTTATATTAACAGGTGGTCAAAGGCAATCTGCTGATTCGCTGATGTTTGAGCCCACTGTTATAGCAAATGCAACAACCGATATGAAAGTGTTTTCGAATGAGATATTTGGGCCTGTAGCTCCTGTTTTTAAATTTGAAACCGAAGCAGAGGTAATTGCATTGGCCAATGATACACCGTATGGATTGGCATCTTATTTCTATGGTCGTGATTATGCTAGAATATGGCGCGTCGCAGAAGCACTAGAATATGGAATGGTCGGAATCAATACCGGTATGATTTCAACAACAGTGGCTCCTTTTGGAGGAATTAAAGAGAGTGGTTTTGGACGCGAAGGGTCAAAGTATGGTATGGACGATTATCTGGAAATTAAATATATGTGTTGGGGCGGGGTAGAATAAGTCTAAGATAGCTTAGGCATAATACCAAAAATAAAGACCAATAAGAGTATAAAAGATATGATGGATATGCTGAACATCTTAATGAGATTGATGGCATTAAATTCATTTTCTTGCCAATCATAAGATAATAATTTTATGATTCCTTTTATTAGAGAATAAACAAAAAGTGATCCTAAGAAAAGGAAAGTGAAAGCTGTAATATCTGCTGCCGACCAATTACCCATTTGCTGATTTGATTTAGATTAAAATTTTAAAAATAATGATTAGATCTAATAATATTCAACGAGTATGAATAAAAGCAGCTTTATTAATATGTTAATTTTTACTTTTTTATTAAGTTCTTGTTCAAATCGTATCGTTATTCCAAATGTAAAAATAGTTCATCAAGTCTTTTTTGATTTAAAATCAGATGTTAATGAAAATGATTTTTCAAATGAATTAAAACTTCTAAAAGACATCAAACAAATAAGTCATTTTCAAATAAAAAAAGTAATTGATTTAAAAGACGAAAGAGCAATGTCAAACTACGAATTGTTATTGATTATGTATTTTAAAAGTCATGAGGATTATTTAAAATATCAAAAGCATCCCATACATATAAATATGAAGAAAACTATGAGCGGATATTTAGAAAGACCACCTAAAACCTATGATTATACAAATTAATAAAATTGTTATCGATTGAATTATAATCCTAAATTAAAAATACCTCAACAAAACTTATTAGGAAAAAAGAATTTTCTGATAAAGCCTTTATTGCCTTTTATCAATAAAGAGGTTTTGGATGAAAAGCCTCATAAACATAATTTTCAAGAAATCATTTTTATAAAATCAGGAACAGGTAAACACTTAATTGACGATAATACTTATGTTTTGGTTCCAAGTACTTTTTACTTAATTGGCAAAGGTCAAGTGCACGAATTTATTGAGGGGGCAAACCTCGAAGGATTTTTGATCCGGTTTCTCGATAATTTTTTACCACCTTCCGGATTAAATACTCACCATTCTTTGAATTCGACCTTACTGGGAAGTATTATAAGTATAAATGAGTTGCATATTGAAAATCCTGAAGTCGCTTATTATGAAAGCCTGCTATCAAATCTATATTATGAGTTTAGTGTCAATAAGATCGATTATGCTAAGACTCAAATTATTCAGTTTTTACTATTAGCGTTATTGACTAAGCTTGAACGAAGAATGAGAAGTCTGTCCAAAGAGAAAATTATTAAAACTGTAGATAACGATACTAAGCTTTATCATTCTTTTCTTTTACTTATAGATGAGAATTACTTTAAAGAACATGCCATTCAGTTTTATGTAAATGAATTGAGGGTTAATAAGAGAAAACTGGGGTCAATATGTAAAGCGTTTTCGAAAAAAACGCCCAAACAAATCTTAAACGAACGCTTAATGGTTGAAGCAAAACGAATGTTATTATATACAGGAAATTCTTCTAAAGAAATAGCTTTTGGTCTCGGATATGAAGATCCTGCTTATTTCTCACGGTTTTTTAAAAAATATTACGGATTGTCTCCTAGAGAATTCAAATTGGGATCAGTTTAAAGCTTTCCAAGACACTTATCAATAAATTAAACTTTTTAACCACATATATATATTGATTTTTAGCAATTTATTATATAAATTAGGGGCAAGGTCGAAAGACCAAATAGTTTTTTCATAACTGATTCGACCCTTGTGCATTGTGCGAGGGTTTTTTTTACGCCCAAATTTGACTTAATTCTTAAAATAAACATATATTTTTTACTTGAATTTGTAAGATATAAATGCATTAATAACTGATTGTGTGCTAAATACTTATTAAAATTAATCGTAATGTATTTTTTTCTAACTTCTACTACCTATTTTTGACTTATTTCTAAAATGAATTTGATAAATTTACAGCAGTATTTTATATAGTAAAAAAAATAATATGACTAAACAATTACTTATATGTTTATTATTGGTTGTAGGGTTAAGCTACTCATCTTACAGTCAATCTTCAGTATCTCCTTGGGCCATTGGTGGAGGTCTTGCAAAAATGGAATATGACGGTGTGCGTGGATCAAGCACAATTTTTGGCTCACCTTCAAACTTAGGCTTCGGTGCTAGGGTATCTAAATACATGAGCTCATCTGTAGATTTAGCTCTTGGGTTCACTTCAGGTGGGCATGGATTATTTGATGCAGATACTGCTGCTGACAATTTTGATGGAACAGCTTGGCAAGCAAATTTAGCTGCTCACTGGAAATTTTTAAAAGGTGATAAATTCAACCCATTCTTATCATTAGGTGTTGGTTTGTTTAATTATACAGATGATTCTCCTGCTACTGCAGTTGCTGGTGTTGATCAATCTGGTATCGCTATTCCTGTTGGAATTGGTTTGAAATATAATATCACTGACGGCATTGGTCTTTATTACCATACTCAATATGGCTTATACATGGGCGATAGCTATAATGGCGTTGATCCAGATGAAACAGATACGCACATGATTCACGAACTTGGTCTTGGCATTTTCTTAGGAAAACAAGATAGAGATGGTGATAAAGTAGCTGACAAAAAAGATGAATGTCCAGATACGCCAGGATTAAAAGAATTAAATGGATGTCCTGATGCAGATATGGATGGCATAAGAGATGGCGATGATGCTTGTCCTAATCTTGCTGGTCCTGCTGAAAATAACGGTTGTCCAGATCAAGATGGTGACGGTGTTATTGATCCAGATGACAAATGTGTTGATGTTGCTGGTGAAGCAAGATACAATGGTTGTCCTGATACAGATGGTGACGGCATAGGCGATGATGTTGACGAATGTCCAACAGATTCTGGATTAGCAAGATACAACGGTTGCCCTATTCCTGATACAGATGGTGACGGATTTAATGATGAAGACGATGAATGTGTTGATGTAAAAGGTGACTTAAGAGGTTGTCCTGATTCTGATGGCGATGGATTCCATGATATGGAAGATGAGTGTAAAGATGATGCAGGTCCAGTTATGGGTTGCCCAGATGGCGATAATGATGGTATTGCTGATAAAGATGATAAATGCCCTGATGAAGCTGGAGTTCCAGAAAAAGATGGCTGTCCACTAGTTAGAAAGCCAACAAGATCAGAAATTATCAACGGATGGAATAGTCCAGATGTTAATTTTATCAGTGGAACAAGAGGTGATGAAAACTACGATGAAGATGTTCAAGCAATCGCTGATTTCCATAATCAATATCCAGATGCATATTTACATATCTCAGGATACTCTGATTCACAAGGATCTGAAGCTTCTAATATGAGAATATCTAAAAGAAGAGCTAAAAAGGTATACGAAGCTTTAATTAAAGCAGGCGTACCGGCAGAGCAATTGACATATGAAGCATATGGTGAAGCAAATCCAATTGCAGATAACAGCACAAAAGAAGGTAGAATGATGAACAGAAGAGTTTCTGTTTCTGCCAGTACTGTTAAAAGAGAAATGCCAAAAACAGGATTTAAGCGTTAATCCGCTTTTATTCTATTAAATATAGGGATCCCGATGTGAAAACATCGGGATCTTTTACATTAGGCCAGTCTTTTTAGACTGCCTTTGTTGTTTGGATTAGCAACAAGCACCTCCAGTACAACAAGGCCAATCACAGCAAGCCATTGCAAGGCTTCCTCCAATTAATACGATGCCAATTAAATACTTCATAATTAAAATTGTTTAGTGATAAAAAAATGTAAATCGCAATATTACGATAAGCCTAATCAAAAAAATATCAACAACAATGCTTCATTGCGTCAAATAATTTGTTGAAATACAACTTTATTGATTGACACATTGAAGCATTTATACAATAACATCGATAAGAGCCATCTACCGATCCCATTATGATTCCAGCTTGTTTTAATGCTTTCAAATGCTGCGATATTGTGGATTGTGATAACGGCAATTCTTCTACAATATCACCGCAAACACAACTGCCTTTAGAAATTAAATATTGAAGTATCGCAATGCGCGCAGGATGCCCTAGAGCCTTAGCCATCTCAGCAAGTTTGTTTTGATCTTCAGTAAATAAATTAGACTTTGATAAACCCATATCGTAATATTACGATATAAATATTGATATTCCAACTTATTCATTGTAATTGACTCATTTAATAAAAGAATAAGTCATTTCTCTGTTATTGGAGGCTAAAAACAAAAGCCAACGTTTGTTGTTTAGTTTGCCTAAATTTGCATCACAAACAATTCATTGGATAAAGCACGTCCCATATCAGATTGGTTACCCATTACCAAAAAAGAAGTTGACAGCCGAGGATGGCAAGACTTAGATGTTATATTAATATCTGGTGATGCCTACGTGGATCATCCCGCATTTGGAACAGCTGTCATTGGGAGGATATTTGAAGATATGGGACTTCGTGTTGCCATTGTAGCGCAACCAAATTGGAAAGATGATCTTCGAGATTTTAAAAAATTTGGAAAACCTAACCTATTCTTTGGTGTGACCTCTGGTTGTATGGACAGTATGGTCAATCATTATACTGCTTCCAAAAGAAGAAGATCAACAGATGCATATACGCCAGGTGGGAAAGCAGGATTTCGTCCTGATTATGCATCTGTCGCCTATACTAAAATTTTAAAAAAGCTGTATCCTGACACACCTGTATTATTGGGAGGCATCGAAGCTTCTTTAAGACGTGTTACGCATTATGATTATTGGGAAGATAATTTGTGGCCTAACATTTTATCTAAAAGTGGGGCTGATATGTTGATATATGGTATGGGAGAAATGCCACTAAGAGAACTTATACGTTTAATGAAGAAAGGTGTTCCATTTACTTCTATAAAAACAATTCCACAAAGTGCAATTCTCCATCCTAGAGATAAAGCTCTGCCAAAAAATAAAGAGTGGGAAGACTTAGTACTTTCATCACACGAAAAATGTTTACGTGATAAACAAGCATTCGCTGCTAACTTTAAGCATATTGAACAGGAATCAAACAGAGTTAAAGCTAAAAGGTTAATACAAGGAGTTGGAGATCATAACTTAATAATAAATCCACCTTATCCTCCTATGACAGAGGAGCAAATTGATACTTCATTTGACTTGCCTTATACCAGAATGCCTCATCCTAAGTATAATAAGCGGGGTGCCATTCCTGCATATGAAATGATCAGGTTTTCTATTAACATGCATCGTGGGTGCTTTGGCGGCTGCAGTTTTTGTACAATTTCAGCCCATCAAGGAAAATTTGTTGCCAGCAGGTCTGAGGCATCAATCTTGAAAGAAGTGGAAGCCGTGACTGAAATGCCTGATTTTAAGGGCTATATCAGTGATTTGGGTGGGCCTTCTGCAAATATGTATCGCATGAAAGGGAAGATCCAATCAATTTGCGACAAATGCGTGGCACCTTCATGTATTCATCCTGTGATTTGCAGTAATCTTGATACAAGTCATAAGCCGCTAACAAACATTTATAAGAAAGTAGATGCAAATCCTAAAGTCAAAAAGGCTTTTGTTGGTTCCGGCATCAGATATGACTTATTGGTTGATAGTTATAATAAGAATAATGACGGTTCATTAGATGAATACATGGATCAATTGGTTTCTAAACATGTCTGTGGCAGATTGAAAGTTGCTCCTGAACATACTTCTGATCAGACTTTAAAGGTTATGCGTAAACCTTCTTTTAAGCATTTTCATGAGTTTAAAAAGAAATATGAAAAAGCCAATAAAAAACACGGCCTGAATCAGCCACTCATTCCTTATTTCATTTCAAGTCATCCTGGGTCAACGGAAGAAGAAATGGCAAACTTAGCTGCAGAGACTAAGGATATGGGATTTAAGTTAGAGCAGGTTCAAGATTTTACCCCAACACCAATGACTGTAGCTACTATTATTTATTATACGGGTGTACATCCATATACATTACGGCCTGTATATACTGCAAAGTCATCAAAACAAAAGAAAAACCAACATTTGTTCTTTTTTTGGTATAAAAGAGAGAATTACGGTAAAATCCGAGATAAATTATCTTCAATGGGCCGTGAGGATCTTGTTGAAAAATTGTTATCAGAAAAGAAAAAGCAACAAAAACAATCAATAATCAAATCCAAAGCGCGTCATAAAAGAGGCCAAAAACCACGAAAAAGGCGTTAAAAGTACGTTTTCGTCGATTTTTCACGTAAATAATCTGTTAATTTTAAAACAATGGGACTTTTTTCTCAGTTATTACGTTTATATTAAAGAAGTCAAATGTATATAACCTTGAAAAAGAAATGATTATGAAGGTTAAATCGAAATTTAAACGATCTGATATGCTACCAATCATCAACGAATTGATTTTTGCACATCGAAAATTCCAAGAATATCTTGATGTGGCAACAGCAAGTAATAATGAGGCAGTAAATGTTGAGCCACTAATCGAAATCAGACAATTTAATATTGACTGTATTTCCAAATACAGTGACCTCATTTCCGAGTCTGCACTCAATATTTTACCAATTACAACTGAAAAAGGCATACGATTTAAGGCAATCGAGCAAAATGAATTGATGTGGGAGATTAATATCCATCTTTCGAAATTGATTCCAATTTATACGCAAGCTTTAAAAAGTAAATTAATTAACAGTCTAACAAGACTAATAATTGGTAGGAATTTGGAAAAGATTATGTCTTTAAAAGACAATCTCTTGCACCCAATCCAATATGAATTGTTTCCGGCAATGGGATAATGCAGCATAACTTTGCTTAATTTTTTCCAATAATTCTATTTGAATTAACCAATTACAAATGTTAAGGTGATCTTAATTTTTGCCTAAAATGTCTCTTAATGACAAAATTCGTCGAAAAACAGATGATTTTATAGAATAAATTATAGTATGTGCAACAATTGTAATAGTTTTACTATTATAGATATAAATAATACTATTATGATGATACAAGATCAAATTCCTTTCCTTTATAAGATAGCTTATAAATACACGAGTGAATCGGAAGTAGCAGACGATTTGGTACAGGAAACTTTATATAAAGCACTTAAGAATGAATCTAGTTTTAAAAAGGGAACAAACTTAAGAGCTTGGTTATCTATCATTTTGAGGAATAATTTTATTAACGAGTATAGAAAGAAATCAAGATATACGAATACGGATGATGTAACGACTTACGTAGGTGATAAAGAAAAATACAAAGCTGGGAATGCTGGTATTTCGCAAATGCATTTAGAATATATCAATAATGCGATCACTCAATTACCTGATAACTTGAAACAGCCATTTTTATACTATTTTGATGGATATTCCTATGAGGAAATCTCTAACATGTTTAAAGTGCCTTTAGGTACGGTGAAAAGTAGAATTCACCATGCTAGAAAAAAATTGAAAAAGAGTCTTAAGCATTTGAAAGCTGCATAAATTTATTAGTTAGAAAACATCATAACCAATTTATGGCAAGAGCTATTTCAATAACTGTATGTCCTGATACTTACCACAGAAATCCATTGGATACTGAATTGGGAAGAAATATCATCAGACACAGTATCGACCTTCTATCTGAAAAAGGTTTTCAATGCTTTAATTTCAAAATGTTGGCTTCCAGTATGAAATCAACTGAAGCTTCTGTTTATAGATATTTTGAAAATAAGCAAATGCTTTTGGTATATCTGACTTCATGGTACTGGGAGTATTTGGATTATTTGATAATGATCCATACTACAAACATTGAAGATCCTAAAAAAAGACTGCGAATTGCTATTAAAACAATCGTAGATGGCGCTTCACATGAAAGCCAATTGGATTATATAAATCTGAAAAAATTACATAAAATTATTGTAGAGCAATCTTCAAAAGTAATTAAGTCAAAAAAGATTGAAAACTGTAAAAAGCAAAATCTTTTTTCAAACTTTGAAAATCTGAATGACAACTTAGCGAAGATGATTATAAGTTGTGATAGTAATTTTAAATATCCTTCAACATTAGCCACCAATATGTTGAAGATGGCCATTGACCATACTTATTATGCCGAACATTTATGTTCAGTAACTGAAATAACAAATTGTATGGTGACTAAAAAAACGCAACTGGAAGAAATGCTTGTCTATTTTGTAGAGCGACTTCTTCGCATTGAGTAGACCTTAGTCACAAATCTTTCCAATACTGAAGGATTTCAATTAGTGACATTTTTCTAAATTATATTTTCAGATAAGTCTTATTCTGACTTTCTTTTTTTTCAATCGCGTATTATCTGTTTGATTAATGGCATCCTTTACTTTCGATGATCTTATGGCCGCAAACGCACAATCTTGCTTTAATTCAATAGCTCCTAATTCATCTTTTTCAAGTCCCCCTTGTTTTAAAAATAGTCCTGCAATATCGCCTTTCGATATTTTATCTTTTCTTCCGCCAGAAATAAAAACAGTTTTCCATTTAGACGGTTTGGGTGTTTCAGCATCTGTTAATTCTTCTATTTCCGCTTCATCGATAAATTCTGGAAGGATCTCTTCAGCCCACTGAAGAATATAGGCTGTCCCATCCATATGCATCCTTGCTGTCCTACCATTTCTATGGACAAATTCTTGTGATCTTAAGGGTAGGTGATAATGGATAATAAATTTGATTTCAGGTACATCGAGACCTCTTGCTGCCAAATCAGTTGCAATTATTATTTGATGTGTACCATTTCGAAATTTTATCAACGCTCTTTCTCTGTCTTTTTGATCCATGCCACCATAAAAGCAACCATGGTTTATGTCGTGCTCATCTAGATAGTCACTGACACGATTAATACTTTCTTTGTAGTTGCAAAAAATGATTCCTGGCTGATTTCCTAAATGGCAAATGGCCTTAACTAAAGTATCTAGTTTATCTTTTTCAGGAGAAATGATGCGTTTGATTTGTAATTTTTTGACACCTGTTTTAGAATAGTCTATAACTTTTGGATCAGAAAGTTTAACAAATTTTGGTACTTCAGTTTCATTGGTAGCTGAAGTCAAAACTTTTTTCTTTACATGTTTTAATGAAGAAATGATTTCTTCCATATCGTCTTCAAATCCAATTTCCAATGATTTATCAAATTCGTCCAGAACGAGAGTGGTAATATTATTTGGATCAAATGTGTTTCTACGAATATGATCTGCAACGCGCCCTGGTGTACCAACAAGGATTGCAGGGTTATGTTTGAGCTCAATTTTATCTTTTGACATCATGCGACCACCATAGACTGCATTGACTTTATAACCAGTGCCCATTTCTCTTGCCACTTGTTCAATTTGAATGGCCAATTCTCTTGATGGTACTAAAATTAGAACTTGGACTTCATTGTTCTCTGAATTTAATTCAGCAATGATTGGTAAAAGGAATGCCAATGTTTTACCACTACCAGTTGGTGATAACAACATGACTTCTTTATTGCCGTGAATGGCAGCCTGTGCTTCTAATTGCATTTCATTTAATGCAGTTATCTGTAATTTTTGCAGGATTTCTTTCTGCGTTTTTAATGCTTGTGACATTTTGCAAAAGTAATGTATTCAAATCACAGATGTCGAAACAATATTGATTCAAAAAAATAGCTTAAAAGATTTTAATGAAAAGCACTATTGATATTCAAAGGTGCGCATAATATCTAAAATCAAATCTTTCTCTTCTAAGTCATTAGAATAAAAGTTATGCCCGAAATAGGGGAATATTGTATCGCCCGAAGGCGTTGGAAAAGTGACATAGAAAGTATTGTTTCTGGTTGTATACCAAAATTCTTGATTAACACTTTGACCAATTTCTTTGGATTCGTTTTCTCCGACATATAAACCCGCCAAACCACCATTGTCATAATTAATCACTAATGAACTATCAATTTTTCTCAAGATGCCAACTTCAGAATCAATGCCTTGTAGGACGACTTGCTCCATATCATCACAAATTTTCAATGTGGATCCTTGGTAAAAAGATACCGTTATATCTAGTGAGCAATCATCTGAAGAACTGCAGCTGATGATAATAATAACGAAAAAGAAATAAAGCACTTTTTTCATGATATTTTTATTCTTAAAGACCAAAAGTGATTTACAGTTTGTTGGTATAATTTGCAGTATTTTAAAAATTATAAAACGCCAAATTGCTCAAAATGATGATTCATATGTTTGTCATTCAACAATTGCCAATGATATTTGTCTAAATGGCCAAAGACAGTGTTGGGCGTTTTAATACCAGGATTATCTTTAAAATATTGAATATAGTTGTCATATGCCATCAAAAATGCTTCCTTGGCTTTTTCAAAAGAATCAAATCTCAAATCCTCAGTTTCTCCTTTTTTTAATAAAGGATGCTCAAAATACTTTGGCATCGGTTTGAAATTCCACAGTGAGTCTTGATACTTTTCTAATTTATTCTCTGGAGTTGTGATTTTAGTTTCTATTTCACCAATGGACATTCTGAAGAAAAATTCGAAATGTTCTAAAAGGTGTTGAGGCGTTTGTAATCCCCATTTTGGTTTTGTATCAGGCGTTAATTTATTAATACATTTTAGAATGGTTTTTTTATCCATGTGAATGAAAGGAGATTTCTTTTGGACCAATGTTAGAATTGTCGCCATGGCCACTAATTCATTTTCTTGATCATACATTTCAACCAACCACTTAACGACACCAGATGGATGTTCCTTGCCTCTGCTGTCTCTGTCAATTTTTTCTTTGCAAGTTAACCTTACTTGTATGGTGTCATTATGATAAACTGGCTTAATAAATCTGCATTCATCTAATCCATAATTAGCTCCGACAGGTCCTTTTGCAGGACTTACAAACAGACCTGCAGCAGCGGCAAGTAGAAAGTAGCCATGTGCAGCTCTCTTTTCAAAAATGCTTCCTTCTAATGAAGTGATATCTGTATGCGCATAAAAGACGTCCCATGAAAGATTGGCAAAATTTTGAATATCAGAATCAGTGATTGTTCGTTTATGTGTTAGTATTGACATACCAGGATGAATATCTTCAAAGTGATATCTGAACGGATGCTTTTCTGTTTCTATAACATCTGCTCCTGATTGATAGATACCCGTTATTGCAGAAATGTTAGTTGGCGTTCCTTGAATGGCACATCTTTGTAAATAATGCATCACGCCTCTCATGCCTCCCATCTCTTCACCGCCACCGGCTCTACCAGGTCCACCATGAACAAGAGTGGGTAGGGGAGATCCATGTCCAGTACTTTGCTTGGCATTGTGTCTGTTAAAAACCAATATTCTACCATGGTGGGTAGCAGCTTCTACCGTAAAGTGTCTGGCGATATTATTGTCATTGGTAGCTATTGAACAGACCAGCGATCCTTTTCCCATTCTGGCTAATTCAACTGCTTCATCCAAATCTTTGTATGGCATCAGGGTACTGACAGGACCAAAAGCTTCAACTTCATGAACTGCAGTATTTTTAAATGGATTATCTTCTCGAAGTAAAATGGGACTTAAAAATGCACCATTTTTAAAATTGGCATCTACCACATCTATTTCATCTAATTTTCCATAGACTATTTCCGCCGTTTTGGTTAGTTCTCCAACGCGTTCTTTGACCTCAGCTACTTGATCCTTACTGGCCAAGGCACCCATCCTTACGGTCTCATTTTTTGGATTTCCTATGGTCACTCTTGACAGTTGTTTGCCAAGGGCTATTTGAACATCATCTAATAAATTTTCAGGAACTATGATTCTTCTGATAGCTGTACATTTCTGACCGCATTTAACAGTCATCTCTTTCCTAACCTCTTTTATAAATAAATTAAATTCTGGCGTATCTGGCGTCGCATTAGGTCCAAGAACGGAACAATTCAGGCTGTCTGCTTCCATATTGAATGGGACAGCTTCATCTATAATCCTTGGATTACTTTTTAACAGTTTCCCAGTACTTGCCGACCCAGTAAATGTCACAACATCTTGAGAAGTTACTGTATCTAAAATATTTCTTGCTGAACCACAAATCAGTTGTAATGCGCCTTCAGGTAAGATGCCTGAATCTATAATTTCACGAGCGACAGCTTCAGTTAAGAATGAAGTAGAACTTGCTGGCTTTACAACAGCAGGAACGCCAGCCATCCAGTTTACTGCACATTTTTCAAGCATGCCCCAAACAGGAAAATTGTAAGCATTTATATGAATGGCAACACCTCTTTTAGGTACCATAATATGATGTCCCATAAATGATCCCCCTCGAGACAAATCAATAGGACTTCCATCTACATGATAAGGTTTGTTTGTAAATAATTTTCTCAACGAAGCATTAGCAAATAAATTTCCAAAACCACCTTCTATATCAATCCAACTATCTGTTTTGGTTGCACCTGTTTTATAGCTTATTTCGTAAAACTTATCTTTTCTTTTATTGAGATACAATGCGAGTTTTTTAAGCATCATTCCTCTTTCTTGAAAAGTCATTTTTCTTATCACTTTTCCACCTACGTTACGACCATACTCTAATATTTCACCGAAATTTAAACCTTGCGTACTTACTTCTGCAACGACACTGCCATCTACTGAATTGTAGAGAGGACTGCCTTCTCCTGATCCTTCTTTCCAACCTCCTAAAACATAATTACCAAGTTTCATATTACTTCTGATTTTCTATTTTAAACTTATTAAGATTAGACTTTCTCGATTATCGCTGCATATCCCTGACCAACACCTACGCACATAGTTACCAAGGCATATTTTTTATTTTGTAGTGACAGCTCCAATGCAGCTGAATAGCATATTCTCGTACCGGTAACGCCAAGTGGATGGCCGATTGCAATGGCCCCACCATTAGGATTTAGTCTCGGATCATTATCTTCTAATCCCCATTCTCGAACGCAAGCTAATGCTTGAGCAGCGAAGGCTTCATTTAATTCAATCACATCCATATCTTTCATTGAGAGTCCAGCTTTCGCCAATGCTTTGATTGAAGCTTTAACTGGTCCAATACCCATGATCCTTGGTTCAACACCTACCACCGCAGAGGAAACAATTCTTGCGAGAGGCTTTAGATGATATTTTTTAATTGCATCTTCAGAAGCAATAATGGTTGCTGCTGCACCGTCATTTAGACCAGATGCATTGCCTGCAGTTACTGTTCCACCATTTTCTACTTTTTTAAATGCAGGACGTAATTTTGATAATGCTTCCAGTGTCGTTGTTGGTCTTATAAATTCATCTTGTGAAAAAATGACTGGGTCTTTTTTTCTTTGTGGAATTTCAACGGCAACAATCTCTTTTGCTAACCTGCCATTCTTTTGAGCTTCAGCGGCTTTCATTTGAGACCAATAGGCAAAGGCATCTTGGTCTTCTCTAGATATGTTATATTTTTCTACTAAATTTTCAGCTGTTATGCCCATGCCATCGGTACCATAACGGTCGTGCATTTTTTTATTAACAAAGCGCCAGCCAAAACTGCTGTCATGCATTTGGGCATCTCTTCCAAAAGGTTTTGAAACTTTAGATATAACCCATGGACCTCTTGTCATATGCTCCACGCCACCACTAATGAATAAGTCTCCATCATTAGACTTGATAGCACGATTCGCGTGAATTATAGCTGATAACCCAGAAGAACATAATCTGTTGATGGTTTCACCTGGAACGGAATAGGGGAGTCCAGCTAAAAGACTGCACATTCTGGCTACGTTTCTATTATCTTCCCCTGCTTGATTCGCACAACCCATTATGACATCATCATACGCGTCTAAAGGAATGTTGTGGTTGTTTTTAATTAAGGACTTTATGGCATGTGCTCCTAAATCGTCTGTACGAATTGTTGACAGTGTTCCTGTAAACTTTCCTATTGGGGTTCGAATACCATCAATAATAAATGCGTCTCTCATAAAATACTTTTTAGGCTTCTTCGTAAAATGTTTCTTGGTTAGCAGACATCATTCTCAGCAAAGGACTGCATCGGTACCTGTCTTCGTGATATATTTTATACAGATCATCTAGCCTGACAACACATTCGTCAATTCCTATTTCATCAGCCCATTTAAATAATCCTTTAGGATAATTGACACCCTTTGTCATGGCGGTTTCAATATCTTCCATATTTGCTATACGCATATGTAAAGTGTCGGCAGCTTCATTGATGAGCATCGCTACAATACGATCCACAATTTGTTGTCCAATGCAGTCATCTTCAATCGGTGCTGCTGTAGTTGCATTCTCACCGTATTGGTAGTATCCTCTGCCTGATTTCCTACCCAAATATCCAGCTTCTGATAGTCGTTTTTGTGTGAATGAAGGTTTGTATCGTGGGTCGTAATAAAATGATTTAAATACAGTTTCCGTAACGGTATAATTCACATCGTTACCTATGAAATCCATTAATGTAAATGGTCCCATTCTAAATCCTCCTATTTTCGTCATTGCCCAGTCAATAGTTGCAAAAGCTGTTTCAGGAGATCCTGAAATAATACCTTCCTCGAAAATCCTGAGCGCTTCACTGTAAAAGGGCCTTGCTACTTTGTTTACAATAAACCCTGGTGTATCCTTTGCAAGCACTGTTAGTTTATTCCAACTGTCAATAACAGATCTTGACTTGTCGGTGATTTGATTTGATGTTTGAATTGCCGGAACAATCTCAACGAGCTTCATGAGCGGTGCTGGATTAAAAAAATGAATGCCAATAAATCGTTCTGGTTTTTGACATGCCGCAGCAATTGATGTTATGGAAAGTGAAGAAGTGTTGGTTGCTAGAATGCAATCATCGCTCACCAATGATTCTAATTCTTTGAAGACATTTTTTTTAATAACTAAGTTTTCGATTATTGCTTCAATAACCAAATCGCTTTCTTTCAAATCGCTTAAGGAATTTGAATAAACAATATTATTTTGAATTGAAGTTTTTTTCGCTTCATCAATTCTACCTTTTTCAATAAGTCTATTTAATATTTTATCAAGTTTTATTTTGCTTTTATCAAGTTGTTCTTGATTGGTATCGTAAATTTTTACTGCACAATCTGCAGTTGCTGCCACTTGGGCGATGCCACTGCCCATCGTTCCACATCCTATAATCCCAACATTCATTTGCATAATTTAATTGTGGTCGTTTTTTATTTTCCTTTTATAACAGGTTTTCTTTTTTCTAAAAATGCATTGACACATTCTTGATAATCTTCTGTTGATCCTGCCTTTACTTGATATTCTTTTTCATTTTCCAATTGTGTCTCCAGGTTATTGCACAATCCTTTATTGTAAAGTGTCTTAGTATGTTGGATGCCAATTGGAGGTAAAGCGGCTAATTTTGTAGCAATTTTATAAGCGCTTTCTTCAAAGGTGTCATCGGAGAAATATTTATATATCATGCCAAGCGCATCTGCTTCTTGTGCAGATACCTTGTCACCTAGAAGCGTTATGGCTAATGCCTTTTGAAATCCGATGAGTCTTGGTAAAGTATAACTTCCTCCTGAGTCAGGTACCAATCCTATTTTGCTGAATGCTTGGATAAAAGAAGCGCTTTCTTTAGCCACAATAATATCACATACTAAAGCAATGTTTGCACCAGCACCTGCTGCGACACCGTTAACGGCGGCGATGACTGGTTTTTTTAAATTATATATTTTTAAAATTATTGGGTTGTAATGTTCACTTACAATGCGTTCAAATCCAATATTGGTTTCTGGGTTTGTCACTTCTTTAAGATCTTGACCTGCACAAAATGCTTTGCCAATTCCTGTTAAATATACAACACGAATGTTATCATCAGATTCGCAATCATCAAGTGCTGAAACAAGTGCTAAAGCCATTTCCCTATTAAAGCTGTTGTAACTTTCTGGTCTGTTTAAACTGATTTTGGCAATGTGATTATCTTTTATTACTTGTATTAATTCTGACATGAATTTATTTTAGACATTTAAAGTAATCAAATGGTTCTAAACAGTCATTGCATTTGAATAATGCTTTGCATGCAGTGGAACCAAACTGACTCACTAATTTAGTATTTGTTGAAGAACAATTTGGACATTTGACTATTGGTTCTCCGTCAATAAGCGCTCTCTTGTCTAAGCTTTCTGTTAAAGGCGCAGCAATGCCATATTCCTCCAACTTCTTTTTACCTTCTTCAGAAATCCAATCTGTCGTCCAAGCTGGGGCTAGTACCAAATTAATATTTGCAGTATATCCTAGAGATTCTATGGCAACTTTTAAGTCCATTGAAATAGTGTCCATGGCTGGACAACCTGAATACGTCGGCGTAATGTCAATGTTGACGTGCTTATCAACAACATTTATTTTTCTTATCACACCTAAATCGAAAACAGTGAGCACTGGGATTTCAGGATCGGTTATTTTAAGCAATTCTGCTTTTAGATTTTCGTCTGTTATATTTTCTAAAAGACCTACCATGACATATCTGGATATGCTCTTTGCATATATTGCAGTTCGGTTAAAATAAAACCTAAATATTCAGAATGGAATCCACTTTTACCGTTTGTCTTCCTTAATTTAATGTCACTTGTTTCGATATTGGCTGATGGCAGTACATCAGACATTGTCTTGTCAAAACTTGCCTTGACCAAATTTAAATCCGCACCTATGCCTTCATTTTTCATTGCCAACTCAAGAGGTGTTTCAATAAACAGTTCTTCAATATAAGGCATCAGTGTATTGAAAGCATTTTGGGTTTTTTGATGACTGATTTCTGTTCCATCTCCTAATCTCTTAACCCATTCAGAACTGAATCGAAGATGATACTTACTTTCTTTGATTGATTTATGTGCAATCGCGGATATCGTCTCATCTTTGCTGTTCATTAATTGTTCAAGCAATGGCTTATGATAAGCATCAAAAAGAAACTGTCTGACAATGACGTGAGCAAAGTCTTTATTAGGCTGTTCTACCAAAATAGTATTATAATAATCTCTTTCAAATCTTAAGAAAGCTATGCTGTCTTCAGTTTCGCCTTCTTTTAAGGTAGCTGCATATTTAAAATATGATCGCACTTGACCAAATAAATCTAACGATATATTAGTAAGCGCAATATCGGTTTCCAGATTGGGCCCATGACCACAAAGCTCAGAGAGTCTATGACCTAGAATCATGGAGTTGTCTCCCAAAAGTAAGAGGTATTTATAAAGTTGATCTTTCATTTAAATGTGTTTAAGTTCAACCGGAAGATTATAAAAAGTAGGGTGTCTGTAAACTTTATCAGCAGCAGGTTCAAAGAGTTCACCCATCTTTTCTGGATTCGAAGCTACGATATCCTTTGACTGAACTACCCATATGCTGACGCCTTCCATTCTTCTTGTGTATACATCACGTGCGTTTTCAATTGCCATTTCGGCATCAGTTGCATGTAAAGAACCCACATGTCTGTGTTCCAGCCCATTTTTTGATCGTATAAAAACCTCCCAAACTGGCCATTCTTTTTTATTTGTCATTTCTTTATTTGTCAAAAGGGTTAACTAAATTGATATTAACTTCCTGTTTTTGATTCGTTTCTATTGGCGGCTTTTTTGTTAGCATAAGCCATTGCTGCATCTCTTACCCATTCGCCATCATCCCAAGCTTTTTGTCTTGCATCTATACGTTCTTTATTACAAGGACCATTGCCTTTTACGACTTGCCAGAACTCTTCCCAATCAATTTCACCATAATCGTAATGGCCTCTTTCTTCATTCCATTTTAACGCTGGATCAGGAATGGTTAAGCCGAGGTAATCAGCTTGAGGTGCTGTGATATCGATAAATTGTTGACGTAATTCATCATTTGTTTTTCTCTTAATCTTCCACTTCATAGATTGTGCAGTATTAGGAGAATCTTCATCTCTTGGTCCAAACATCATCAAAGAAGGCCACCAAAATCTGTTGAGCGCATCTTGAGCCATGTCTTTTTGCGCTTGAGTCCCTTGAGCCAAACCTAACATGATTTCATATCCTTGTCGTTGGTGGAAACTTTCTTCTTTACAAATTCTTACCATGGCTCTAGCGTAAGGTCCAAAAGATGTTCTTGTTAACATGACCTGATTGATAATGGCTGCGCCATCCACAAGCCAGCCAATAGCACCAATGTCTGCCCAACTCAAAGTAGGGTAGTTGAAAATACTAGAATACTTTGCTTTTCCGGAAAGCAACTGTTCTGTCATCTCATCCCGAGTGATGCCTAATGTTTCGGCTGCACTGTACAAGTACAGACCATGTCCTGCTTCGTCTTGAACTTTAGCCAACAAGCAACATTTTCTTTTAAGTGAAGGTGCGCGTGTTATCCAATTACCTTCTGGTAACATACCAACGATTTCAGAATGTGCATGTTGCGATATTTGCCTGATATGTGTTTTTCGATATTTTTCAGGCATCCAATCTTTAGGCTCGATTTTTTCACCGTTATCGATTCGTGATTGGAATATTTCTTCTAATTTAATTTCTTGCGTCATGAGAGAAGATATTAATTATACATCAAAA
The DNA here is from genome assembly GCA_013001975.1 of Saprospiraceae bacterium. Taxonomy (GTDB): domain Bacteria; phylum Bacteroidota; class Bacteroidia; order Chitinophagales; family Saprospiraceae; genus RFSX01. Next base: position 33,449 of record JABDKX010000186.1, read on the forward strand.
TCAATTATTATTTTATCTGTTGTTGGGATGGATTGACAGCTCAATATGTATCCTGCTTCTACTTCTTCATCTTCTAAACCATAACTGAGAAGCATGTTGACATCGCCTTCAATTAATTTGCATTTACATGTAGCACATACACCTCCTTTGCAAGCAAATGGTAAATCTGCACTGTTTATCAAAGCTTCATCAAGGATATTGTTGCTTCCTTGCTCCATTTCAAAATTGAAAGACTTACCTCCTTCTAAGATAGTAATATTTGAGGTCTTTCCTTTAAAAGTTTTCTTTAATTTCTCAGCTTGTTTTTTATGTGCTGTTCCGTCAGTAGTAAATAATTCAAAGTGAATTTTGTCTTTTGGAAATCCTGTGTTAAGCAGATAGTCTCTGACTTTAAAAATCATTTCTTGAGGACCACAGCTTAGAACTTCATCGATATTTTCTGGATCACAAATTGTAGAATAAATAGTCTCTAGTTTTTCATCATCTATTCTTCCATTCAGAAACGGAATGTTCCGTTTTTCTTTTGTTAAAAAATAGAAAATTTCAAAGCGCTCCATATGATTGTTTTTAAGCGCTTCCAATTCTTCTTTTAAAATTATAGACCCCACCGTTTTGTTTGTGTAGAATAATTTAAAAGTTGCGTTCGGTTCTTCAGCTAACTGAGTCTTGATCAATGAAACGATTGGTGTGATTCCACTTCCTGCGGCAAAAGCAATGTAATTTTTCTTATTGTTCTTGTCTGTTGGTAAAGTAAAGCTGCCATTTGGAACCATAGCTTCTAAAGTATCTCCAACTTTAAGTTGTTGATTTGCAAAGGTTGAAAATTTACCTCCTTCAATTTCTTTAATGCCTACTTGCCATGAGTTGTCGTTGGGACTCGAACATAGAGAATATGACCGACGAACTTCTTCTCCATTAAGTTCTTTTCGTAATGTAAGATATTGTCCTGCTTTAAATTGAAACTTCTCTTTTAGCGTATTGGGTATGTCAAATTCTACAATAACACAATCTTTAGTTGATTGTTGAATGTTTTTGACCTTTATTTTGTGAAATTCTGTGTTTTTCATGTAACTAATAAACGTTAGTGTAAAGCTAATGCTTATTAGTTACATGTGCAAATGAAATGTTGTTCAATTGAGGTTTAATCTGACTTATCCAAGTTATTATATAATAACACCTTTGAGCAAAGTCACTTTTAATTGTTTTGCTAATTCAATTTTAGAGACACCCTTGTTTTTATTGTACCAAGAATACAACCAATGCAAACTTGATAGAATGGAGTAGAGTGCCAATTCAATGTTAGTATTTTTATCGATGTGTTTTGATTTTTTACAAGCAGATAGAATATTTAGAAATTGGGCTTCGTATTGGGTGCGTAGTTTTAGATAATTCTTTAGGTCTGGTTCTTCGAGATGGACCCATTCTCCAGTTATTAAAGCAATGCTGTCTCTGTAAGTGATTGTTAGGTCAACATGGAGGTCGATAAGGGCTTCCAATTTTTCAATATTACTTAGGGTAGATGCTTCGATGTCATTCATGCCTGATGTGAAAGCATTTGCAATATTGAAAAGCAATTCTTTTAATAGTTCTTGTTTTGATCCAATATGGTTGTAGAGGCTAGCTGCTTTTATACCAACAGCAGCAGCGATGTCTTGCATACTGGTCGCATTGAAGCCCTTCTTTCTGAAAAGCTTGGCTGATGCTTCTTTTATTATTTGCTTTTTACTCTTTTCCAATTTGATTGTATGAAGTCATGTACTGAATTAGGCAATGTAAAATTAATAATTTAACATCGATTCAATTTGAACTTTGACTTTATCGGCATTTGGAAGCATAGTTTCTTCCAGCGTACTGTTTAATGGAACAGCGGGTAAATTCATTGCCCCGATAACTTTTACAGGGGCGTCCAGGTATTCAAAACAATTTTCCTGAATCAAACTTGAGATGCTTCTTGCGAAAGAATTATTTTCTGGCTCTTCCGTTACAATTAAGCATTTACTGTGTTTTTTAACCAATTCAAAAATGGCTTTTTCATCCAAAGGCACCAACGTCCTAAGATCTAAAATAGCTACTTTGTTTTTTACTTTTTTAGAAGCATTTTTTGCCCAGTGTACACCCATACCATAAGTTATGATACACATACTCTCTCCTGTTGCAACAGCTTTTGGATCGGCATCTTGGACCAAGTTGGCCAATCCTAGAGGAAGTATGTAATCTTTGTCCGGTTCTACAACTTTTGCATCTGATGTGCCTGGCACTTTAGACCAATACAATCCCTTATGTTCTAAGCAAACGACAGGATTTGGGTCGTGATAAGCGGCTTTTATTAAGCCCTTGAGATCAGCGCCATTACTTGGGTAAATAACTTTCAGACCTCTTATATTGGTCACTATTGATTCTACACTGCCACTATGATAAGGTCCACCGCTTCCATAAGCACCAATTGGCACTCTCAAAATCATACTGACAGGCCATTTGCCATTTGATAAATAATAAGATCTGCTCACTTCGGTAAACAGTTGGTTAAGTCCTGGCCAAATATAATCTGCAAATTGTACTTCGACGATAGGCTTTAAGCCGACTGCAGACATTCCAACTGTAGAGCCCACAATAAAAGCTTCTTGAATGGGTGTGTTAAAAACCCTGTCATTGCCAAATTTTGCAGCCAGGGTTGCCGCTTCTCTAAATACACCACCTAATCTGTGTCCCACATCTTGACCATAGAGCATACATCCTTTATCGTCTCTCATCAATTCTTCAATAGCATGAAGTGCGCAATCAACCATAACGGTCTCTTCACCATTCTTTGGTTTTCTAATGCCGCTTTCATTTTGAATCGGCGTTTCTTCGAAAATGAAATCTGTAATGGATTCAGCAGTAGGGTCGGGCATAGCTTTTGCCTCTTCGTAAGCTAAGTCAACATGCGCTCTAATTTCTTTTTCAATTTTTTTAATGTCACTTTTTTTCATTCCATGATCAATTAAATGCTTAATGATCTTAGGATAAGGATCCATCAATTTATCTTCCTCTAAATCATCCCGATACCATTCCATTCTAACTCCTGAAGTATGGTGATTGAGTAACGGTACATTTGCATGAATTAAAAATGGTCTTCTTTCTTTTCGGATGGTTTTTATCGCGTACTCTACTGCTTTGTAAGATTCAATGAAATCACTGCCATCTATGGATAAGGATTCAATGCCATGAAAACCTTGAATAAATTCATGTGCATTTTGAGCTCTTATCTCGTCTGCTGAAGCTGAAATATCCCATTCATTATCTTGTACCAAATACAAAATGGGTAATTGCTTGAGGGCTGCCATTTGAAAAGCTTCAGATACTTCCCCTTCAGTGATACAGGCATCTCCTAATGAACAAAGTACCAATGGTTTTTTCGTATTGTCTTCCTGGTCGATGCCAATTAATTCCTTGTATTGCATGCCCATGGCCGCGCCAGTGGCAGGAATGGCTTGCATACCAGTTGCTGAAGATTGGTGTGGCACTTTGGGTTTGTCTTCGTCTCTGATACTGGGGTGCGCATAATATGTTCTACCACCAGAAAAGGGATCATCCTTTTTTGCTAATAACTGCAGCATTAAGTCTTTTGCTGTCATACCTATTGAAAGAATCATAGCATCATCACGGTAGTATGGAAAAGCGAAATCTTGAGGCAGCAATTGCATGCCTGCAGCTACTTGAATGGCTTCGTGTCCGCGTGAGGTTGCATGCACATACTTTGACACATGTTTGAAATTTTCTTCATAAAGTTCAGAGAGATATTTGGCTGTGTATAAATGTTTAAAACCCGACTTTAGTCGCTTGAGTGAAAAGGTATTTTTTCCCTTAGATTTTAACATAGATTTCGCTTTGGATGCTAAAAATTAACAAAATTCTGTGAATTATTCTATTTGTTCGTGTAAATATGGTGTTTTGTTCTATAAAATATATAAAAACAGTAAATTGCAATATATTATTAAAATAAAACAGTATAAATGACTGCCTTGAAAAGTGTAATCAACAAATTAGATGATATAGATTTTCAGATACTCTCTGCATTAAAACGCAATTCGAAAATTACCGTAAAGCAATTATCGAGTGAGTTAAATTTGACATCGACGCCAGTATTTGAGCGAATAAAAAAAATGGAGCGGTTAGGCGTCATTGAGAATTACACCATCAACATTAATGAAGAATTGATTGGAAAGAGACTCATTGCTTTTGCTCATATATCTTTGCTCAATCATACCAAAAAATTATTCCACCAGTTAGAAGCTAACTTGTTGGCTATATCTGATATCGTCGAGGTTCATGCTGTATCGGGAAATACTGATTTTATCATTAAGATCCACGTCAAAGATATGGATGATTATAAAGATTTTATCATGGAAAAATTATTTGACGTTCCTAATATTGGCAATGTTGAGTCATTCATATCATTGAGTATGAAAAAGGTGGTTGTTTAAAATATATGATAATTATGCAATTGATTTATTACGGATTCTAATTTTAAAATCTTAAATTGATTGATCTAAATAATAGCTCATGAAATATTTTTCGATTGTATTATGTATTGGCTTTTTACTTGTGTCTTGTCAAAGTCCTCAAAATGAATCAGTCGATTGTGTAAAGACATCAACCTATCTCGACAACTCATTTCAAGGGGATGCTTTTTTAGGCGGCATTAAAATGATAAAAGTGAATACCCCAAAAGGAGACTTTAATGTGTGGACTAAACGAATAGGCAATAATCCTACGATGAAAGTTTTGTTATTGCACGGAGGACCTGGAATGACGCATGAAATTTATGAATCGTTTGAAGGTTATTTTCCTCAGGAGGGTATTGAGTTTTATTATTATGATCAATTAGGTTCGTATTATAGTGACCAGCCTGATGATTTAAGTCTGTGGGATTTGCCAAGATTCGTTGAAGAAGTTGAACAAGTGAGGCAAGCATTAAAATTGGATGAAACTAATTTTTATTTATTTGGTCAATCTTGGGGTGGTATTCTCGCAATGGAATATGCATTGAAGTATCAAGAAAATTTGAAAGGCTTGGTAATATCAAATATGGTGGCATCAATTCCAGAGTATCAAGCTTATTCTGATGAAGTTTTAGCACCACAATTACCTCCTGAAGTTTTGAAGGAAATAATGATGTATGAAGAAAAAGAAGATTACAGTAATCCACGATATCTTGATTTGATTGTAAATAACTATTATACGAAACATATTATTAGAATGCCTGTTGATGAATGGCCAGAACCTATTAATCGAGGTTTCAAACATCTTAACCCTGATGTTTATGTGACGATGCAAGGACCCAGTGAATTTGGTATAAAAGGAGATGCCACTTTAAAGGATTGGGATGTGAAAGATCAATTAAAGAAAATTACAGTGCCCACGTTGTCTGTAGGCGCTGAGTTTGACACGATGGATCCGAAACATATGGAATGGATCTCGACTGAGGTAGCAAATGGTCGATATTTACATTGTCCGAATGGCAGTCATCTTTGTCAGTTTGATGATCAGAAAATATTTTTCGAAGGACTTATTAAATTTATAAAAGATGTTGATAAAGGTGACTTTTAATATTTAAAGGTTTCTAATCATTTTGCCAATCCCAAAATACGATTTTCCAAATCTCACCACTTGGGTCAGCATATTCATGAATGATATCGAAACCAATTTTTTCATGGGCTCGAATAGACCTTGGGTTGCGATGTGAAATTTCAGTTAACATGTATGCATATTCTTGGCTGTAATGCATTCGACTATATTCGTACATTTTCTTAAACAACCCCTGGCTTCTGTAATGTTTAGCAATGCAGACTTGCCCACAGACCAAGTAGTTCAGATCACCCAGTAATTTTCCTTTATAACTTAATGTGTTCATTTTTTCGAACATAGGAACCAGTACTTGTATGGTTCTTTCAAAATTTCTAGTCATAGACAGACAATAGCCAACAACAATTCCATTTTCTTCTGCGATGATAGCAGGTGTTTGCGCATTCATTTTAGAGAGGACCTCAAAGTCATGAACGACAGTAACAAAGCCTTCTGCTTTCAATTCGTTTTCAGAAATGTTTTTTTGAAGGTTAAGTGATTGAAGATTAATTATCCCATTTAGATCTTGAGTGTTATTTGCCAATCTAATTTGAATCATATAGGCATTATTTAGGGTGCTAGACGATCAAAATGCCACGTCATATCATCGGAGAGTGTATATAGAAATCGATCATGTAACCTGTTTGCTCTTCCTTGCCAAAACTCAATTGTAGTTGGTTTTAAAACATAACCACCCCAAAAATCTGGTAATGGTAATTGAGTATCTGCTTCAAATTGCTTTGATGTCTCATCCCATCTTTTCACAAGTTCGTCCTTTGTGATAATTTGACTTTGTGGAGATGCTGTTGCGCTGATCTGGCTTCCTTTTGGACGTGAATGAAAATAACTCATCGAAGCATCCTTATTCAACTTTTCAACTGTTCCTTCGATTCTAATTTGTCGCTCTAATTCTTGATACCAAAATACTAAAGCAGCTTGGGGGTTTTCTAGCAGGTTTTTTCCTTTCTTACTTTCATAATTTGTATAAAAAGCAAATCCTTTTTGACCAAAGCCTTTTAGTAAAACGATACGTGCAGATGGTTGTCCATTTTTTCCGACTGTAGCCAAAGTCATGGCGTTCGGTTCTTTAATGCCTGCCTTTTCAGCATCCTGATACCATCTTTCAAATTGAATGATGGGATCAATAGAAAGAATTTCTTTTGATAATGCGTTTTTTAAATAGTTTTTCCTTTGATCTCCTAAATTATCCATATTTAATTTTCTACATCAAGAATGTCAACATCTTGAACAGTTATTTTCGATCGTTTTCTATTTTGAAAATACCATTTCGCTTTATATGCCAACCAATACATAGCTGGCACAACGATTAAAGTTAAGAAAGTTGCGAATATGATACCGTAAATTATGGTCCACGCCATGGGTCCCCACATGGCTGTATTGTCACCTCCGAGGAAAAATTGTGGATCAAAACTTTTTACGAAAGAAAAGAAATTAAAATTAAATCCTATAGCTAATGGGATCAATCCTAAGACTGTTGTTATTGCTGTTAATAATACAGGTCTTAATCTTGTAGCTCCTCCTTCAATGACGCAATCCATAACTTCTTGATTACTTAATTCAAACATTGAACTGAAGCCTCTTTCCAGTCGTTTACGCTTGATTAATAAATTGACATAGTCAACTAAAACAATGGCATTGTTAACAACAATTCCTGCTAAGGATATAACCCCAACCCCAGAAAATAAAATATTGAATTCTTTACCAGTAATAACGTAACCCAAAAGAACACCTATCAAACTGAAAAGTACAGACATGATAATTATAAATGGTGTTATTAATGAATTAAACTGTGTCACTAATATTATAAAGATGAAGAAAATAGCAGCCATGAATGCACTTGATAAGAATGCCATATCTTCTGCTTGCTGTTGTTGCTCACCTGTAAAAGCATAACTGTATCCTTCTTGAAGAGGGTAGTCAGACATAAGGAGCGCCAATTCAGCATTTATTTCGTTTGCATTATATCCATCAAGCACATTAGAACTTAATGTGATCACTCTTTGTGAATCCACTCTTCGGATCGCGTTATATGTTGATGAATAATTGAAAGTAGCGACCGATGAAATAGGAACTTGTACGATTCTGCCTGTCGATTGATCTCTGAATGTAATATTTTGATTGATCAGATCAGAAATGTTATTTCTGTATTTTTCATTTAGTCTGATTACAATTGGATATTCATCTTCACCTACTTTAAATTTTGATGCTTCTGTTCCAAATACAGATGTTCTTAAGGCCCCTGCAATTTGACCAGTGCTCAACCCATATTTTCTAGCGGCTTCTCTATTTATATTTACAAGTAATTCAGGCTTACCCAATTCAACATCTAGTTTTAATTCTTCTATACCGCCAATATTCTCACCATTAATATGTTTGATTAAATTATCAGTATAAACAAGCAAACTGTCAATATCATCGCCTTTAATTTCAATGTTGATCGGTTTACCAGCTGGTGGTCCTCCAGCATTTTGATCAACAACAACTTGAATGCCTGGACTTCCTTTAATGGCTGCTCGAATATCTTCCATTATTTTCCGACTCGATACTTTTTCGCCGTCGATAACTCTATCCTTGTACTCAACAAATTGGACAGTCATTCTTGCTTTGTTAGGTGTGACGCCTGGTTCAGGAGGTGTATTAGGATCTGAAGTATTTTCACCAATTTGTGTCAATACAGCTTCTACAATATCTTTATACGGTTCGATGACTTTGGAAACTTTCACTTCCAATTCCTTCATAGTTTTATTAGTCGCTTCGATATCACTACCAATAGGAAGGTCGACGAATATATTTACATACAAAGGATCTGCTTCAGGAAAAAAGGACATCTTCGGCATGAAAGTTACAAACAGTCCGAATGCACCAAAGAGCATTACAAAAGTTAAACCTAAGGTGATCAATGCGTTTTTTCCTCTCAAACACATGCTTATAAATTTGTTATACCCATTTTCTAAGATTGGTAAGACTTTGTTTTGAAAACCGATGGACATTGGATTTAAAGCAAAGTGGTTTATCATGCTCAAAATAGCTACTATCATGAGAAGATTTCTCATCCAATAAATTTGAGCGACATGACTTAAGCTGGCTAATATTAACATGATAACAAAACCCAATAAGATGTTTTTTGTCTTTTTCTTTTTGGCTTTATCATCTGCTTCGCCTTGATCAACTTTCATAAATCGACTTGTAAAAACAGGATTGATAACAAGGGCAACAAATAGTGAAGAACTTAACACAATGATTAAGGTAATCGGCATGTATTGCATAAATACACCCATGATGCCTGGCCAAAAAAGCAGTGGTAAGAAAGCTGCTAACGTAGTAGCTGTAGACGCTATAATCGGCCATGCAACTTCACCTGCACCATACTTTGCTGCTGAATTGCCATCGTTGCCATTTTGCATATAACGATATATGTTTTCAACCACAACAATACCGTTATCAACCAATAAACCGAGGGCAAGAATCAGTGAGAAAAGTACAACGATATTCATCGTGACACCAAAAATGTTTAAAATCAAAATTCCAGTTAACATTGATAATGGTATCGCGATGCCAACGAAAATGGCATTTCTAAGTCCTAAGAAAAATAATAAAACAAGAATTACAAGGATAACACCTGAGATAATACTATTTTCTAGATTGGTTACTTCATTTCTAGTGTATACAGAAAGGTCATTAAACAAGCTGACACTAAGTCCTGATGGTAATCTGGTTTCTGCAGACTCTATGACATCTTTTATTTTATCTGCCGTGGATAAAAGATTTTCACCGCTCCTTTTTATAACATCTAAAGAAATAACAGGTAAAACACCAGATCGTGAATAAGAGGTTCTTTCTTCAAAACCGTATTCTACCTCCGCAAAGTCTTTAAGATATATTGATCTTTGTTTTTCAGCTGTAATAATTAAGTTTTCTATTTCATCCACCGTTTTAAATTGTCCAACGATTCTGACTGCGCGTCGATAATCATTATTGATGATTTCACCTCCTGACATCGTGACATTCTCTCGAGCAATGGCATTTTCAATATCATTAAAGCTCACCTTAAGCGATTGCATTTTGAGTAAGTCAATATTTACTTTGACTTCTCTTTCCAAGGCTCCTTTCATCTCAGCTTCGGATACTTCTGGAATGTCTTCAAGTTTGTCTTGCAGATACTCTGCATAACTTCTCAAATCATCCATAGAGTAATCACCTGAGATGTTTACCGTTACAATGGGAATTTCGCTGAAGTTAACCTCAAAAACATCAGGATCTTGATCCAAGTCTGTAGGTAATTCTTTCTTTGCTTTATCAACAGCATCTTTGGTTTTTTGCACAGCAATATCGATATCTATTTTACTATCAAATTCAGCAATTATTACTGAGAAATCCTGCACACAAGTTGACTTGATATTTTTAATACCGACTATTGAACTGATTTCTTGTTCAATAGGACGTGCGATTAAATTTTCTATTTCTTCTCCTGAGTTTCCAAAGTATGGCGTATTGATATAAACAGTTGGTAACGATGCTTCGGGATATTGCTCCTTTGGCATTTTTTGGTAACTCTGTAATCCAAATAGCATTATCATAAATGCGATTAAGAAAACACTGGTACCATTGTCAACCGAAACTGAACTTAATTTGAATTCTCTTAACTCTTGAATTAATTTTTTCATGACAGTTGCTTATTGGTTGTTAGAAACTAAATCACCATTCGAAAGATTTTTTCCTCCAGCTACTATCAAAGCGTCTCCTTCATTGACACCGTCTAAAATAATAGTTTCCCCCACTGTTGATTCTCCTAATTGTACATAGGATTTTTCAGCTCTTGTTTCGTCATTTTCTTTTTTCATTAGGTAGACAAACTTTCTTCCGCTGACTTCTTCTTGAATGGCTTCTAAAGGAATGACGATTGCATTTTCTTGTTCGAAATCTTTAAATTTTACTTCAGCTAAAAGATTCGGTTTGAGTGCACCATTCATGCTTGAACTTTCTACTTCAATTTTAAATGTGCGATTGGCGGCATCAATTGTTCTGCCGATCATAGAAATTTTCTTTTCGAAAGTTTTGTCAATAGCTGGAAAGTGTATCTGAACTTTATCTCCTTTGTTTATACTTGGGAGGAAGTTTTCTTGCACATCAGCGACTATCTTCACTTTATTGGTATTCAATATTTGTACTATTGGCATGCCTGGAGAAGCGGTTTCTCCTTGCTTCATAAATTCTTGATCCACAATACCAGAAATAGGAGCATAAATATTTTTCTTACTTATTTGACTCTTTAAAGTAGCCAAAGATTTTTCCAGACTTTCTTTGTTTGTTTTTGCTTGTAGATATTGGATTTCTGAACCAATGTTTTGATTCCAGAGTCGCTCTTGTCTTTCGAAAACGGTTTTGGCTAAACTCAAACTGTTATTTATTTCAGCAATTTGATTTTCTAAGGTTGTCATATCTGTCACAGCAATCAGTTGGCCACGTTTGACATATTGACCTTCTTTAACTTTTACACTAATTAATCGACCGCCAATTTCTGAGCTGACATTGACAATGTCATCAGCTTTTACTGCAGCTTGTAATGTAATAAACCTTTCAAACGGTTTGGCTTCGACGTTTACTGTTTCAACTTGGATAGCATTTTTTTCTTTAGGCGGATCAAGCTTTAGAATTTCTTTTGAAAGCACATCAATTTCTTGTTGAAGTGTTCGCAATTCTGATTTTTTCTGGTTGAGTAATTTTCTTTTGCTTGCAACATCATTGGTTTCTTGCTGTTGGCATGCAATAAATGAAGTAGCTATTAAAGCAATAAATGAATATCGAATGGCTTTCATTATGAAGTTATTTTTGAAAGTTATATAGTAATGTTTCATTTGTTTTATGTTGTTATTAAATATTACCCAAGGCAATATCTAAGTCAGTTTTTGTAATTAATAAATCATATAAGGCACTTATGTAATTTGCTTGAGCACTGAATAGTTGTGATTCGGCTTGTGTTACTTCAAGACTTGAGCCTACGCCTTCTTTAAATTTAATCTGTGTTGTTTTGTAAATATCTTCAACGATATTTAAAGCGCGTTCTCTGTTTGACAATGTCTTTTTTGCATTGATATATTGCATTCTGGCGTTGGCTACTTGTAAACTTACTGCGCGTTGGAATTCAGATTTTTGAATACCTATGCGTTCTTGCTCGATTTTGGCTTGTTGAATTTGACCTTTTTTCTGATTACCATCGAAGATGGGTATATTAAGACCTAAACTGACGGACGCTTGTGGGATGAAGCCAATTTCATCGCCGTCAAATAAATTATTTCTTTGAAGAGATTCATTGACATTGGCTCTTGCTCTTAAGTTTGGCAAGTATCCTTTTTTTAGTCTTTCGATATTGAGTTCATTCAAATCTTCGCCCATTTCAATTTGAGCAAATTCAGCTCTTTTGTTGAAGTCTATAGTTTCTTCTAAGTCGGCATTTTCAATTTTTAAAAGGTTTACCAAGGTTTCTAAATCTTCAGTGATACTGATTTCATTTTCAAGAGGGTAAGACATTTGAAATTTCAAAAGATTGTAACTGATGTCTATTATCTGATCAATTTTTTCTTTTTCTGTTGATACATTTTCTAAAGACAATAAGATGCGATCTACATCCAATTTTTCCAAGAAACCATTTTCGTAAAATGCTTCTGCTTCGTTCAAAGACTTATTAATATTTGCTATGTTTTTTTCAAGCGTCTTTTTGTTTTCCTCAGCAATTAAAATATTCATATAAGCTTTGGTCACATTAGATCGCACTTTTTCTGCTTTCACATCAACAGCCTTCTTATTCAGGTCTCTAAACATTCGTGCACCCCTCAAACCAGTTAAGTATGATCCATCAAATAAGAGCCAAGACGCATTTAAATTAGCGGTTAAATTATTTTTTTGAAAAAAAGAAAATTCGAAAACTTCAGGTGGCCCTTCGAAAGATTCTAAAGGTACTAACTGTTCATCTTCTAGGACGTCATAAACCGAAGGGGTGATGAAATCCTGAACTGGGTTGACAGGAACAGCCATGTAGTATTGGTAATTTATTCCTGCATCCAATTGTGGCATTCCAATTGCCTTGAATTCAGTGATCTGAGCTTCTGCATCTTCGATGTCTAATTGTGCCATCTTCATTTCATTGCTATTGACTAACGCATAGTCTATGGCTTCTTGTAAATTGAATGACTCCTGACCATATGTTGTATGGGTAAAAGCAAACAATATAATGGCTAGTTTAATCTTGTTCATAGATTATCTTGTTTCAAATATTTCTTAATTTCTTTCCTTCCTTTATCATTCATAATACCGTTCATGTTATACATAAATACATTTTCATAAATGTGCGGACGTTCATATTTTTTTATTGGGAAAACTTCTTCTTCAACGATAAGTCTTGCTAATCCGACATAAATCTTGGCTTGAATTTCGGGATCTAATTCTGAGCGATAAAGCCCTTCATTTATGCCACGGTTAATATTGCTTTTAATGATGTCTTCTATAAATGAAAAATGGTCTTTATTTAAAAAGTCCCAAGATTTGACATGATACTTTTTTAAATCATGAGTCAAAGTTGGTTTCATTTTACGCATCGTCTGGATAACATATTTTCCGATGGAAGCCATTTCTTCTATAGCGTTATTTGCATGAGATTTTATATGACTTACAATTTCTTTTTCTTCTTCGATAAATGATTGTAGAACAGACAATACTAAGTCATCTTTGTTGGTAACAAAGTTGTATATCGTCTTTTTTGACATGCCAATATCTTTGGCAATATCATCCATGCTGATGCTTTTTATTCCAAATTTGAGGAATAGCGATTTCGCTGAATGAATGATTGTGTTTTTTGACATAGGTGCAAATTTACAACAGATAAACCAAGGAAACTATAAAAAGTTTTAAAGTTTCCATATTATTTTATCAACTGTCATAATTCACCTACGAATTGCTGAAATAAGCAGCCCAATGGATATATTATTGTTTTTTTGTCAACTAACGGAATTCATAATTTTGAAATGCTATTTTTAAGCTGAAAACTTATTAAAATGCGCATCTTAGGTATAATGTCTGGCAGTTCGCTTGATGGTATTGATATGGCTTCTGTAGTCTTCGATGATTCAGCGGATTGGTCATTGGAGTCATATACTACGATCCCAATTCCTAATGATCTGACAGAAAAACTTAAAAGGGTAGTAGATATGAACGCATTTGAAATCGCAAAAGTAGAATCTGACTATTCTCATTTTTTGTCAAGGATTATAAACCAATATATTAAAAGCCATAAACTACAAATAGACTATGTAAGCATTCATGGACATACAGTATTGCATAATGTAGATATTAGTACTTCCTGGCAATTACTAAATGGTGGTCTTGTAGCATCACTTGTTAATAAAAAAGTGGTCTGTGATTTCAGAAATGGGGATATGGCATTAGGAGGTCAAGGAACGCCGATGGCTGTGATAGCTGATCGTGATTTATTTAAGGGACATGATTATTATATCAATTTGGGTGGCATAGCAAATGTGAGTTATCAAAAAGATGGTCAATGTCAAGCTTACGATATTTGTCCATGTAATCAAGTCAGTAATTACTTTGCCAATCAGTTGGGCAAACCTTATGATGCCAATGGACAATTGGCGAAACAAGGGGAAGTCCGTGAGGAATTAGTAGGTAAGCTTTTGGAAGAAGAGTATATTAAAAAACCGCATCCAAAATCAATTGACAATACTTGGATTAAGCAATATTGGATTCCAATAATGGAAAGCTATCAATTGTCTGCTGTTGATAATCTGGCTACGCATCATGCTTTTTTAGTAAAATTAATTTCTAAGTTGATAACTGTTAAAGGAGTTAATATATTTATAACAGGCGGCGGTGCTAAGAATAAACAGTTTATTTCGGATTTACAGTCTGAATTGTTAGGGCGAGCTGAGGTAATTGTGCCAAATGATGAAATTATTGATTTCAAGGAATCTATTTTAATGGCTTATATGGCTTATTTGCGCGTAAATGAAACAGCGAATTTTATTCACTCAGCTTCAGGAGCGCATCGAGATGTAATAGGAGGATGTGTTTATATGTCTTGAAGAACTATTTAAAATTCCCAATAAATTGATACATAAGACAATTTAAAAGGTATTATTTTCACAGATTTGTAATAATATATAATTGAATGAAATATTGTAGTGTTTTTTTGATGATGAGTTTTTGTTTTTTAATGGCTTGTAAAAGCAATAAAGCAGAAACTGTAAAAGAAAGTGTAGGTATCCAGAAAAGCTTGGATGGGAAAGTTTTAGTGACATTGTTGGAAGGAAAAAAAACAGAAGTATTAGAAGCAGATTTTGAGAAATATTCTCTTAAGCACAAATCTATAGCCAGCAGATCTCAAAATCAACACTTATTTACCTTTGATAAAGAAGCCATTTCGACATCTGATTTAATTAAGAAACTGAATAAGAACAAAATTGTTTATTTGGCAGAGCCATTGGCACAAAGTGCAGGTAAAGCCATTAAATTGCAAAGTGGACAAAAGAAAAAAACAGTTGTGAAGTAAATTCACGACTTACGGAAATAGTTAGAAAATATAGTATGATTAATTTGAAACATTATGCAAGTGTTATCCTCTTGTGCTTTATTGTGTATTCAATTGATGCCCAGAAAAGCGAAACGATAAAACCAGAAGTGCATTTGATGTATGCCAAAAAAATTGGTACAACCAAGCCACTTAAAGAATTAGTTCCAAGAGCAGTCACTGACAATCAAAAAAAATCCTTAGATAAAAGTAAGATTAGAATACCTAAGAATTTTATTGGTCGTCATCCAAGTCGAATTCAAGAATCAGAAAAAGTGCAGACTGGTCCTGACAAAATCAGACAATGGGGGATTTATAAAAGCAGACAGAGTCTGGTTGAGCCAAAGATAAACGTTGAAGGATTGACAGTGGGTTCATCCCCTCAAGATCCGAGTGGAGACGTCGGTGAAAATTTTTATGTACAAGGAATTAATATAACCACGTTTGGTATATTTAATAAAAGTGATGGTTCGTTAGAAATGAGTTTTGCTGGAAACACTTTATGGAATAGTTTGGGATTTACATCTGCTGGTGACCCGATTATTTTATATGACCAAGAAGTAAATCGATGGATATTAACAGAGTTTTCAAACCAAGGTAACAACATGCTTGTAGCGGTTTCTGAAGATAGTGATCCAAGAGGAGCATATGACGTTTATAATTTTACTACGCCAAGGTTTCCTGATTATCCAAAGTACAGTATTTGGAAAGATAGTTACACAGTTACAACCAACGAACAAGGTGCAGGTGTTTTACATGCTTATTTTATTAATAAAGAAGAATTGTTGGCTGGTGCAGATCAGGTGTCAATGCAACGGGTTAATTTGCCAGGGAATTCCAATACCGAAGCCGGCTTTTATGTGGCTACGCCAGTCGATTGGTCAGGGGAGATTGCACCGCCTTCAGATAGAGATCCTATTTTTTTAGCGTTGAATGATGCTTCGTGGAATACAAATGAAACTGAGGATAAAATCGAAATATTTTCTGTGGACGTAGATTGGATTGATGAGAACAATACATCCATGACTCAATATAGTTTACCTATTTCTCCGTTTGATTCGTATCCGTGTGCAGCAGCCGGATTTGGATTTTCATGTATTCCACAATTAGGTGGTTTTGGATTAGATGGCATTCCTGAAGTCATTATGAATCAAGTTCATTATAGAAATTTTGGTTCACACGAATCAATGGTATTAAATTTTATTACAGATGTAACAGACGGTGAAAATTTATCTGGCATCAGATGGATGGAGTTAAGAAGAACTATCGAAGAAGATTGGACTGTTTACCAAGAAGGGACTTTTGCTCCAGATGATGGACTACATCGTTTTATGGGAGGTATTGCGATTGATGGTAGTGGAAATATCGGGTTGGCATACAATGTATCAAGTCCAAATGATTATGTAGGTGTTCGATTTACTGGAAGACGATCAAGTGACCCACTGGGCGAAATGACAGTAGATGAATATGATGTTGTGCAGGGTAGTGGTACAATTAGTTCTGGTGGACGGTTTGGAGATTATGCGCATATGACAATTGATCCATTTGATGATAAAACATTTTGGTATACAACTGAATATGCAGGTGAAAATAATGTGCTTACAAGAATTTTAAGTTTCGAATTGAAACAAGATACTTTTGATATTGGACCGATTAATTTGAAGACGCCGGTCAATGCATCACTCCTAACGGATAATGAAGAAGTGCAAATTACTATAGAAAACTTTGGTTTAGAAACATTGGATTCATTTTCAGTAGGATACATTTTCGAAAGCGATCCTGAAGTCATTGAAGAAGTAAAGATGAGCCTTGCACCCAATGAACAATATGTTCATACTTTCGATTCTACTGTTGATGTTTCAAAAGTTGGCACTTATGCTATTAAGCTTTTTACTTCTTTAAATATTGATCAAAATATTTTAAACGATACGGTGCTTACTCAAATAATCAATATTCCTCAAAATGATTTGGAATTGTTATCAATTGAGGAGATAGGTTTGGTTTGTGGCTCAAATTTTACTGCACAACTTAATTTTATAAATTTAGGGACATCGCCTATTGAAGAAGCCATATTAAAATTAACATTAAATGGAAATGATATTGGGCAACAAGTCATTTCAGGACCCATTGCTACAAATGAAATTGGATCAGTAGATATTCCGATTATTGGAATAGAAGATGGTGACAATATCTTTTCTATTCAAGTAGGAAGTGTAAACGGAATTGATGAAGATGAAATTTTAATTAATAATAATGCGGCCATTGATTTTATTGCAACGTTAAACGGATTTGTTGGGAATGTTTCAGTGACATTAGATGACTTTTCTGAAGAGACTTCATGGACATTAGAAGATGAAAACGGATACCTTGTTGCTACCGGTGGTCCTTATGACGGCCAAGACAGAGAAACCGTCAATACAGAAGTTTGTTTGGATCCTAATCTATGCTATGTATTTACATTTATGGATTCGTATGGTGATGGTATCACATTTGGACAGCGGGGTTCCTATGAAATTACAAATGACGAGGGTGCAGTTTTGGCGTCAATAATCGATGCTTCTTTCGGTTCAGAAGAAGTCAATGAGTTTTGTGCTTTATTTATGTGTGCTATTGAAGCAGAAGCTAACTCTTCACCCACATCTGATCCTAATTCTAGTGATGGTGTTATTATTGTTAATGTAAC
The DNA here is from genome assembly GCA_013001975.1 of Saprospiraceae bacterium. Classification (GTDB taxonomy): domain Bacteria; phylum Bacteroidota; class Bacteroidia; order Chitinophagales; family Saprospiraceae; genus RFSX01. The sequence continues at coordinate 51,334 of JABDKX010000186.1, forward strand.
TAATGGTGCTGGTCCTTTCTTGTTTAGTATTGATGAAGGAAATACTTTTCAGGATGATAATACTTTTAGTGGTTTGCAGCAAGGTGATTATGAAATAGTTGTAGAAGGCAGTGGTGGTTGTACATTTGAAATGACAGCGAGTGTAGCAGCATGTAATGTGAATGCAGCGATAACCGTCGTTCCGGAATCTGCTATAGATTCCAATGATGGAGAAATAATATTGGATATAACTGGCACGAATGGAAGCGCCTTAATTAGTATAAACGGCGGTGTAACTTTAGGAACAGAAACGGAATACACTGGGTTGGAAGCCGATGACTATGAAGTATTTATTCGAGATTCGCTGGGATGTACATTTTTAACAATTGTTCATGTTGGGAATTCGGTTTCCAATGGTCCTGAAGTTGTTGGTGCCATTGCTAAAATATATCCTAACCCTACGGAAGGTATTTTTAGGATTGAACTGATAGGTGTTAATTCAAATGAAGTTTATATTCCAATGACTTTATATAATTTGAAAGGAGAAGTTATTCAAAGAAATAATTTGGCGAAATATGATTCAGGGTATCAAGGCATTATGTCATTGTATCATTATCCTGCTGGAGCCTATTTTGTTAAAATTGAACATTACGATTTTAATTCGTTGATTCGAGTTGTCAGACAATAATGAAAAAAGAATGATATAAAAAATCCCCTTGTTGAATACAACAAGGGGATTTTTAGATTTAAATTATTCTTATTATAGATTGGAAGCCAAAGCATTCAATGAATTTAGTTCAGATCTGATTTCTTTTAATGACGCCTTTCTAAATGCCATTTCTAAATTGTTGGTGTCTTGAATTTTATAATCAGCAACGGCAATATGTGGTACACTGTCAACTAATTTAACACCGACTAATTTTACATCTTTTCGTTTTGGTAAGCCTCTAAAGTAGTATTCAGAATCTCCTTTAGAACCTGAAAGCATAACTCTCATATCCTTAAAAATCAAGTAGTACTTGGTATCATTTCCTTCGTCCTTCAAACGAACATCTGCTAGAATCCTTGGGTCGTAAGTTCTGTACCTATCACAATTCATCCAACCGAATGTGCTGATATTTGTAACATAACTACCAAAAGATCCATCGTCAATTTTTCCTGTTTTTTCGAACTCTTCTTCAATCGCATGCTTTTTAGCAAGTTTGACAACATTAGAAAATGCAGGGTACAGGTTATGGTTTTTCTTAGTTGCGAAATCTACAATTTCAGGATATATCTTTCTTTCTTGGAGTATCATCCTTGTTTGATCTTTAAAAGCTTTCAGATATAATTTCTTTTCATTTATAGTTAAAGAAACTGGCGATTTCATATAGTTGTTTAGCAAATTAAGCAGCTGCTTATTTGTTCTTTCACCCACTTTAGATTTTATACTTTTGATAGCTCCTTGAATTTGAGCGTAAACATGAAATCTGAGCATTTGACCTTTATAAGTTTTTATGGCTTCGATTCGATCAGTCACCAATTTATTCCAATCTGATAATGCTTTGTCTTTGATTGGCTTTTGGACTTTATAGATTTCTACATTCTCAAGGTACTTTGCATAATCAGCTTCATACTTGATCTTTTGCTTTTTATAATTAGCTAATGCTTCTTTAAATTTTTCCTCTCTCAGAGCTTCTTTTTTCTTTTTGCTCATAAACACTTTGTCCAATGTGCCAACATTAACAGGTGTGTTTTCTAAAGTTGGCTTCAATGGCTTTGCAGGAGGGTAGGGTTTAACTGCTAACGGTGGTTTTTTATCTAATGGTGGGAAATCTAAATACGGTCTTTCTTCGCCACCATTAAAATCGAATGCTAAAAATGAATCCCAATCAATTTCAATATCAAATGTACTTGCTGTTCTTGATGTAATGGGTTGGTTGGTCGCTTCCCAATCTATTCTTCCCGAATCATCTGTTGAAGCGTAAAAGAGCTCCATGTCTTCTTCTACATTTTGTGCTGGATAAGTTATTTCAATAGATTCGCCTTCTTTAAATTTAATCGGTTTACCATTAACAGTGGCATTTACGTAAATCATTCCGCCCGTTTCTAGAATGTCAGATTTACTTTGAGTGAACAGACCTTCGGAGATAAAATCACTATATGTAAAAGCTTCTTTAATTTCAATTTCCACTTTCGCATCACCAATATCACTTCCATCCATATAAGTAAATGCGTTGGCTGGAATATCTATAATTGTTCCTTGGTTGCAAGTGATTTGTCGATCTTGAGTATGATCAATATTAAATGTATTTGGTTTGAGCTCATGCACAACTTTGATGATGTCATCAGTATTTTCAAAATTTAGAATATGAGCTTGAACTGTCACTCTTCTGTTTTTCTTTTTTGATGACGTAGAATTGTTTGCATCAACCAATTCTGATTCGCCTTTCCATTCTATATCAATAAGATTTTCATGTAAAATTAATGCTTGCAATTTGTCTTTGACTGATTGCGCTCTTTTTTTGGAAAGTTCAATGTTATAATCATCAGATCCATCTTGGTCTGTGTGTCCAATAATGGTGAACTCAACATAGCTGTTTTGACTGACACTTTTGATAAATTCATCAATTTGATTTTGATGGCTTTGTGTCAACTCGTAACTGTCAAAATCAAACAGTAATTGTTCCTCAACTTGGGTTTGAGAAAATAAAGGAGCAGTCAATAATATACATAGGAGGGATGTAAGAAACTGATTTTTCATATAAAATGATTGAAGAGGTTAATAAATATTGCTAATAATCTAACTAGAAATCAGCACTATTATTTTGTTCAAATGTAAATTAGAAATAATTATTCATTTTTTATCTAATGGAAAAGATGCAGAAAATGGCTGTTTTGGCTTGTAATTGCTCTTTTTTTTGTAAGCTACCTTACATTTATTATCACAATGTGATGTTTTTACTTGAGTGGTAGGCTTTTTGAATGTCATGTATTGGACAAACGTCCGATAACCAAAAACCATTTATAAACCTCTTAAATCAACAAAAATGAAAAATATATTATTAACCACATTGACGCTCTTCAGTTTGAGTTTGAGCGCCAGTCCTCCAGATATAATGGAAGCATTTCCAATTATCGAAACATCAAAAATAACTGTGTCATTGACAAATGTGGATCAACAAAAATATTTTGAAAATGCATCTTTTGATTATGTGAATGATAACCTGGAATTTGAAGCTATTTCAAAAATAAAATATATTCAGATTTTTAATGAAGAAGGAAAGTTGAAATTTCAAATTCCTGTGATGTCAAAATCAGTATTTATTAGTCGTAAACTTTTTAAATATGGAACCTATAAATTAGGATTCATGTTAGAAGGAAAATCTGAAATCGAATTCACAACGGTAGAAGTTTTATAAAAATAATGTAGTAAATTGTAAAATTAAGAGCGAGTTATAATTATGACTCGCTTTTTTTATTATTATTTTACTATTATTTTATTTATGTTACTTTTTCTTAGTCATGATGGTATTATTATTTTCTGTTACTTTTTCTTAGTCAAAAAGTAACCAAAAGACAAGTCAAATTTATGACTGCCCGCTGTGCCGCTCCCGCCACCCACTCAAATTTCACAGGCTCTGCTTCTTTCAAATTTCCAAGGTACGACACTTGTCTTTTTGTAAAAGTCATATATTACCTTATTGAGTCTATCTCTTCTTTTTTATTGTTTTTGTATTCTCTTATTAATTTTTTTAATAAGCGTTTATTTATTTCTCCTAAGTAGTAATATTTTTCTGCCATATTTAGATTTATAGGAAGAAGATTATATGCATTTTTTAATCTTAGTCCATCTGGATTGACCAAATTCACGCCACGCCATTTGTTATCAATAAATAGCTTATGATTAAGTTTAAATCCGGTGAAAGCTTTTTCAACCTTAACCTCATTGAATGCTCTAAGCAATCCAACGAAGGCAACATCACAAACTCTGATATTTATTTTTTTAATTTTATCCTTTCTGGTTGTTATCTTTTTATTGCGTTGTCCAGACCAATCTTCGATTTTTAAATACGTTTCATTATCTAATATAGTAATCAGATAGTCAATAACTCTTGGATGTCTTGATGACGAAAGTAATTTGACATCTTTGTACCATTTTAAAAAATTATCCTGATTAGGTGTTTGATTAAAATCAAATTGGGTGTGATCTAAAATGAGATCAAGCAGTTTATTTTTTGCTTCTTTTGTTTCCCAAGTCGGTGCATGATATTCAAGGATTTTTAATTTGTTAGTGATAAATAATTTATTAGCCAATAATGTGTCAAACAGAGCATTGTCCCAATAGTATTCCAAATCTCTTTCCCAGTTACATTTAGAATCATACATACAAGCTTTGTAATGATCAATAAGAAGAGAAGTATTTTGTTCTTTTTTTACATTTAAAATTTTTAAAAGCGCTAATCTTTCTGCATGATTTTCAGTGTAGGCTCTATTTATGATTCCTTTTATAATCAGTTCTGAATCGATCCTTTTTGTTACCTCTTCATTTAGGGTTAATGTATTTATAATCGACGAATTGATTCTTCTTTGAGTTATGTCAATTATTTTTTCTTCCAAATGCGCTCTCAATAATTTGGTTTTGATATTTTTACTGTTTGTCCATTCAAAACAAAAAGCTTCTTCCCCATTATATTCTTCAAAATATTTGCCATCATCACTCATCTCAATGATAACTTGCATAAGTGCGCATACTTCTTGTCTGTCATCAATCATTTGTTCTAAAGTAGCAGATGCAGTATTCGAAATATATTTCCAAGAACGGATTGATTCACCAGGGTTTAATGAAAATGTTTTATGTATTTGTTTTGGTTGCGTGATATTATGGTATTGAGGGAGCAGGTTGAATTTTTTTGAACGGCCTAAGGCACCTTCTCTGATTATAATATCTCCAGTAGATTCATCAAAAGTATTGATGCTGTAGTTGTAAGTTTTAAATGTCAGTTTTTTATCGGACTCATTTTTTAGGGTCAGTGTAAGCCAGTCTTTTTTAGAAAGGTTTGGGGAGGGGTCAAATTCTAATGTAATGCTGAATTGTTCATTTTTAATTATTGGAATTACTTCATTTTGGGCAAAAACAGTAGATACTGAAAAGCTTATAATAAATATTAAAAGACCTGCTATTCTCATTTTTCTGAAATATGAAAATGCAAAATAGAACTTAAACTAGAAATGCACAAATAATGTGAGGTTCAATAAGGATTGTATCTAATTTACTTGAACTATCTAGTATATCTTAAACTTAAGAATCGTTGCGATGATGAGATTTGTTTGTATTCGAGGTTACAAACCTCAAGCAACACTGTTTTTAAAACCTTTATTTTTCTCTGTTGATGAATAGGTTGGCATTAAGAAAATTCACTTTTTGCAATTGGTGCTAATAGCAATTCATCAGGAATCCCAAATGCTTCTGTAAAAGCATGAATATTAGGTTTTATATTTTGATACAACTTTGTGATTACTCGAGTTATGGCTTTAGTTTTACTGCCGTCCATGTAATCTTTTTCCAAATAGTAAGCTTTGTTATCGTCTATAACGGTTAAGGCATACAATTTGACTAAGCTTTCTAATCCTTTCTTAAGCGTTGGGCTTTCGCACTTGTCAAAGTGTCTGTAAAATGAATGTAAGATGACATCATCAATGAAGGCATCGGCCAGGTCAATCATATGGTTCTGTACTTTCAAAAATGCTTGATATGGATCAATACCTCGCTTCAAGTATTTTCTCATGCGATCACTTAAACTGATGAGTGTTTTTTTGTACCGATAATTGAATGCATGGAAATGAAATTCTCTATTGAGCAAATGTTCAGCGTCTGTATTTCTTGTAAACATTGGATTATACTCTAGTGCTTCATGTTTTACTTTAGTATATAAAAAACGGATGACTGCGCGATAGCCAT
>JABDKX010000011.1 GCA_013001975.1 Saprospiraceae bacterium
GTAAAGAGGATAATATATTTATCATAAGGGTATTTACTGCTTTATAAAAATTATATTATTGCACTTATCTACATTATTAAAATGAAGAAAAAACTTATTCGCATAACAACAGCACCCGGCTCACTTAGTACTTTGTTAAAAGGACAGTTAAAATTCATGGGAGACCACTATGAGGTAATTGGCATTTCTTCTTCCGATGGCAATTTATTGAAACAAGTAGGTGAAAAAGAAAAAATTAAGGTAGTGCCAGTTGAAATGACCAGGAAAATTACACCGTTCCGCGATCTCCTGGCAACGTGGAAACTATACAGGATTTTAAAAAGGGAAAAACCTTTTATTGTACATACACACACGCCCAAAGCAGGTACTTTGGGAATGCTAGCTGCCTATTTGGCTCGTGTTCCACACAGATTGCACACAATTGCCGGTCTGCCCTTATTAGAAGCAACTGGTAATAAAAGGTGGCTGCTGGATACAGTGGAAAAACTGACCTATAGATGTGCCACAAAAATATATCCGAACTCCTTTGGATTAAAAGATATCATAGTACACAATAAATACACTACCACTATTAAATTAAAAGTGATTGGTAATGGTAGTTCAAATGGAATTGACACCAACCATTTTGATCCAAGTCTTTATGAGCAAACCGAAAAAGAAAAATTGAGAAAAACCCTTGGAATAGAACAAAGTGATTTTGTTTATATTTTTGTTGGTCGCTTGGTTAGCGATAAGGGAATCAATGAATTGATTGAAGCATTTAAAAGAATAGCATCTGAATTCGAGAACACAAAGTTATTGTTAGTTGGTTATTATGAAAAGGACCTTGATCCTTTGTTGCCAAAAACAGAAAGTTTCATAAATAATTCCAATCAAGTAATATCTGTTGGCCTTCAAAGTGATGTGCGGCCATTCTTTGCTATTTCCAATTGTTTAGTATTTCCGAGTTACCGGGAAGGTTTCCCCAATGTAGTAATGCAAGCCGGAGCAATGGGGTTAAAAAGCATAGCCACAGATATCAACGGTTGTAATGAAATAATTATTGATGGAGCAAATGGTACTTTAATTCCCCCCAAAGATGTGAAATCGCTTTACCAATCGATGAAACAATATCGTAATCTTGGTCAAACAAACAAAAATGTTGCAAAGGTTTGTAGGGAATTAATTGAGAAAAGATATGATCAAGAGTTTATTTGGAATTCTATCTTAAAGGAATACAGATCTTTCGAAATCTGATAAAGTCATTTATTGGAATTCAATTTGCAATTTGAAGAACAATCAGTACATAAATCTGCTTTAATACTTTAGTTACTTTAACTGAGTTTTATTTGAGTTTTTCGTGTTTTTAAAAACTTGATGAGTTCAGAACGAAATGAAAAATTTTAATACTCATACCAAAAGAGTATTGCCAGTAGATAACTTCAAGAAAATTTCTACAAATCATAGTAAATTTTGTCTTTACACCCTGTTGGTAGTTGTCCGAATTTTTTGCAATATAAAGTAAACCTTTACTTGTATTATTGATTGATATGCAGTTTACCGAAATAATTTACTTTTTAATGCACATTACTTGTTCTAGTTTTTTTTTGACGTAATTTTATAAGTAATTCAACCGCTTGCATATTATTTCATTAAGTTGATGTGAATAATTTAAAATTTTTATCCAAGCATGTATCATCAAATAATTAAGCCTTTTTTTGATTATTTAACTTCCTTTATTCTTTTGTTGATTTTCTCTCCTATTATCATAATCTTGACTCTATTATTATATATTGCTAATAACGGAAAGGCTTTCTTTTTACAAGCTAGAGGTGGCAAGGGTCAGAGTGTTTTCAACATTATTAAGTTCAAGACCATGACCGATAAAGAGGATGCTAACGGGCAATTATTGCCTGATATTGAACGGTTGACCAAATTAGGTTCTTTCGTCAGAAAAACTTCTTTAGATGAGTTACCTCAGTTATTTAATGTTTTGAAAGGTGATATGAGTTTGGTTGGTCCTCGACCTTTAATGGCTCAATACTTGGAACTTTACAGTGATTCTCAAAAACAAAGACATAATGTAAAACCGGGAATTACAGGTTGGGCTCAGATCAATGGTAGGAATAACCTTAGTTGGAGTCAAAAATTCGAACTTGATGTTTGGTATGTAGACAATGTCAACTTTTTCCTAGACTTAAAAATACTCTTTTTAACAGGAATTAAGCTTTTTAAATTTTCGGATGTAAATATGGAAGGACAAGCTACGGCAGTAACTTTTAACGGCAACAATTAATAAAATGATTTTAAAGGAAAAAGCTAATAAAATGGATTTAATAAAGGAAAAAATTAATAAAATGGATTTTATAACAGATGTGGTTTTACGGACCAATGATCCTATAGAAGCGGCAAAGACTGTTAGGGAAACTCTACAGAAATATAAAGTTATTAAAGTTATTCCAGAATGGTATTTAGGAGACCTGAGAGCTTTCTACGATGCGTTCACGGACAATATTGGAGAACCTCTTAGCATTGGCGAGGATTTCACCAAAGGAGGAGCAACGACTGGGGAAAAATGGTTGGAAATAAGATATGATGTGGATATACCTGATATGGCGGCTTATAGACACAGTAAAAATGCCCAACCCTTGCATACGGATGGAGCTTATAGCCACGACAATGCTTCGGATATCTTTATATTTTATAGTATAAATAAAGCGCCTAAAGGTGGCGCAACCACATTTGTCGATGGCCCCATCCTCGTTGAATATATGGAGGAAAATGCTCCCGAATTATTGGATAAATTAAAAAGATCAGATAAAATTAAGTTTAGTAAGGCCGAACAGTACAGAGAAGAGAAGATAATCGATATCAAGGAAGATGGCCAAATTAAATTTAACTATAATTACTATTGCATTGATCCAAATGAAACGGAAGAGCATAAAGCTTTGAACCAAGAGTTTTTTGATTTCTTACAGAATTATGTCGCACACTCACATATGGCTGAAAAGGTAACGCTTAACCCAGGTGAGGCTGTTCTTTGGTGGGATGATTTAGTGCTCCACGGGCGCACATCCTATGATGCAAAAAAAACCAATGATCGATTTATATTGAAAACAGGATTTAATTGGAAAGACTAAAAAAGGAATTGAATCTCAGTAGTGTCACTTTGGGCACTATGAGATTTTATGATAAATCACTTACTACGAATCAGGTAGTAGAGCTGATTGAAAATTCTTTCGACCTTGGTATAACTACCCATCATAGTTCCTTCGAATATAGTTCATACGAGTTATATACTAAGGCACTAAAGTCATTTCGCTGCAGAGCTGATATTAAGCATATTGTAAAATTGGCGTCTCCTCATTTTGAGGATGATGGTTTTTCCGCTAAAATATTGATTCAAAGAGTTGAAGATCAATTGAGAGCACTCAATATTGAACAAATAGATGTTTTGCAATGGTTGGTGCGTTCAAAACCTATTAATGATAAAGACAGGTTAGCTACACTTGAAAACCAAAGACAAGAAATAAAGGCTTGTTTGTCTAAGCTTAAGAAAGAAGGTAAAGTGAAATCAATTTTTAGTTTTCCTTACTCAACCGTTTTTGCAAAAGCAGTAATTAACCTCGAGGAAGTTGATGGGATTATTTCTTATCTAAATAAAGAAGAATTGGAATATGCATCTTACGCAGAGAAATTCCCATTTATTGCCATAAGACCTTTTTTTGGTGGAAAATTGATTCAGGGAGAAGGAATAAGTCGCGATAATAAAATCCATGATTGCCTGGATTTTGTTAGAGGGCATAATGCTGTACTCACCCAAATTGTTGGGATCAATAGCGTTGAACAATTGAACACTTTTCGTACTTATGATAAAAGGATGAACAAATGATAGACTTATTATCTCAACTCACGTTGCGTTTAGTATTTCAGACAAACCATCTTTAATGGCAAATTTGGGATAATAGTCAACACTTTTATAAATGGTATCATCGTATGTAAATGCTTGACCTGATTCTTTTCTATCTTTTACAAATTCAATGGCAACATCATTATTCGTTAATTCAAAGACGTTACGAGCAATCTCCAAATAAGTATTTGGAGTTATTGTAGTACAATCATATACTCCGATCACACCATTTTTTACCACCCTGTAAATCACTTCTGCAAAATCCTTAATATGGAGATAGTTTGCTCTTCCACCATGCTTCCCAAATAATGAAATTTTCTGACCTTTAGATGCCAATTCTATGATTTGATAAAGAAATGGATGATGTTTTATGAAAGAAGGGTCATTGCCATATAACTGAGAAGGCCTTAAAATGGTGTATGGAACTTCATCCCTTTTTAAACAATATTTTATAATATCTTCTGCGTGTTGTTTAGAGATATTGTAAATGCTATAAAGTGGGGATGTTTCTTCTAAATGGACAAATATGCTTGATATAAAAATAAAGTGTTTCACATTCATTCTTTTCAATTGAAAACACAAGTCCATTGTATCTAATACATTATACTTTTCTGTTTCATATATCTCCTCTGCCGTTGCTCTACCAAATGCAGCAGCTGTATGGATCACAATATCTGCATGGTCAGGTAATTGATCAGCTAAAGACTTATTTGAGTCCAAATTAATATCACAGTCTCTACGACCAACTGTAACTACTTCATAAACTTCAGATAACAATGGCCTTAGGTACCTTGAAACGCTAGAATTCCCTCCAATAATAAGTATTCTCATTTGCTCTTAATAATTGTCACCCTTTTCCAAGGTGAGTTAAACATGTATATTAACAAATGTAAAACAATTATATTCTTAGCCCGTAGTGTCTTTAGAGAAGGTTTTGCAAACTGCGAAATAGTAGTAAATTGAAACAATCAGAATTCAATTAAGATATGCCACATTGAATCAAATTAATAGAAAATAAGAGAGGTTCTGGACAAATTGGATATAAAATAAAGTTTTATTTCCAGATTCAACTTCCCAAGGTCATCGATAAATAACTTGTTTGGATTAACCTTATTTCTTAATATATTGGGATTGAAAGTAAACACCAACGCTTCAGACACATGCCCCCTATTTAACCTATAAGATTGAAATTAAGGTATATCACTATAAAGCATAAACTATTTTTCTGTTCGAACGGATAATGCAGCTTATTTGGACGAATTAAATTGATTTGAGGATGTATCTGTCGTGGACAGCATACCCTTGGAGGTCTGCAATCTTTCCAGAAATTCCCGCTCAAAGGACTGTTCTTCAACACCGATGCGCGTTTCAATTCGATAGATTTTAAGAGGGCATGTTACAAAAAGGCGATCAATGCCAATGTGCGCTTCAACATACCTAATAGAAAAGCAGAGGTAAGAGATGAGTATTATGATCAGGAATTGTATGATGAGAGACACTCCATTAAACGGACAAATACTTGGATAGACATTTCCAGTCACTGCTCAATAAATTCGATACGACAACCGCAATTCAAAAATGGTTCAATTATTTTGTATTCATCGTATTGACAGTACGAAAGTTCAAAAGCAAAAAGTCTGAATAAGTTCATGGATATTTATTACCGTTCAGCGGCACAAAGGAGTAACTAACCCAATAATTATTCTAATTTTAAAATTTGTGAAATAATTTGTTTTACTTCGCATTTAGTCATTTGAGAATAAATTGGATTCAAACAAAATTATATAGATTGATGAAAGAAGAATATTTAAAAAAGGTTCAAACGATTGATGATTTGATCACAGCATTCTACGCTTGTCTTGGTGGTGAGCCAGGTGAAAAAAGAGATTGGGAGTTTATGAAATTTTTATTTCACCCCCAAGGAATGAAAATTGGTTATGAGTACGACATCAACCGTAACTTTAGACCTCAATGGATACACCCTAATGACTATATAGAACGTATTGGTTTTTGGTTTAACAATACTCGAGAAACTGCTTTTTACGAAAGGGAATTAGGGAGAGTCGTAGAAACTTATGGAAATATTGGTCATGCTTTTAGTCATTGTGAAGCTTTCCATAGTAAGGAAGATATGGCTAACAATAAGCCTTATAAACAAGACGTAAAAAGTATTCAATTGGCATACTACAAAGACCGATGGTGGATTATCAACATGTTCTGGCATGGTGTTACACCTGAATTTCCAGTTCCTGAGAGGTATAAGAAATTTCAGCAGTTCCCTTAGAATATTTTTTTTTCATGGTTCTGCTTAATTATTAGGCTATAAAGCTTAGTAATCTTGGTTTGCACAATAGTTTCAGCTCTAATAAACTAGTCTATAGTTTTGATAACTCTCTTATAACCAAGAATAAATAGGAATATTCCTTTAACATTGGATATTGGTCTAAAAAGATTGGTAATTTTTTCGATTTTTTTATTTAAAACTTTTAGATAATCGGAATCGGACATCAGCCCTGGCTAAGAGCAACTTATTGGCTATTGTAATAGCTATTTGCAGATTATCTGGCTCTATTTGGAGCCCTTGTTTATTATTAGGTAAGGGCAAAGTATTACTACATCTAATTATTCCTCTAAACGATTTTAGTTTCATTATGTGGGTGAAATATATAAACGAAGAAATAAATTACTAGATTTAAACCCGGTACTATTTAAAACCTGAATAGCTTAGACATTTATGAAGACAGTAATGATTTTGGGCGGGACCAAAGGGGTTGGCAAAGAGATTCTTAAATCTTGCTTAAATAAAGGTTTTAATGTATCATTTTGTGGTCGAAATCCTGATGAAGGAATTGAAATTATTCAATCTTTGCAATCAGATAACAAACTATATTTCCATAAGCTTGACCTTAATAATATTGAGGAAATTGAGAACTTTTACATACAAACCATCAATAAATTTGGTAAGATAGATGCACTAGTGCTATATGCTGGAATAACTCCTGTTTCTTCCATCATCGAAACTGAAGAGGAGCTCTACGACAGTGTTTTTAATGTTAATCTTAAGGCGTCGTTCTTTTTATTAAAACACGTATTAAAATCCATGATGGAGCTTAAAAAGGGTTCAATAATTTTCTTTGGATCCGCACACATGGATTATGGTGAAGCTGATAGAACTGCATATGCTCTTACCAAAAGTGCATTATACACGCTGTCAACTCATATTGCACATCACTATGCTAAGTATAGAATTAGATCAAATTATTTGGTAATGGGTTGGACCAATACGGAGGGTGAGGTTCAATTGAGATCTCAAGAAGGTATTAGTGAAGAAGAATTAAAGAAAAAAGCAGGAAAGATTATTCCTATGGGTCGATTATTAAATCCAAATGATCCCATACCTGCTGTTATGTATTTTATTTCTGATGAATCAGCTATGACCACAGGTTCTATCATGAGAATTACTGGAGGAGAGTATATATAATTGACTTATGATTCCATCATTAATATTTCATTCAGATAATGAGCTTTTAGAAGGTCCGGTATTTGATAAAGCAAATAACCA
>JABDKX010000037.1 GCA_013001975.1 Saprospiraceae bacterium
AAGAGATGCATCAGCACCATCACAGCCACTAACCAAATTCGTTGAGCCAATCAAAGTTGCCTTTGTAAGCAATTGTAAATCCAATCGCTACAATAATTGGAGGCCAAATGGATATAAATAACCAAGTAAAGAAAGATTTGGGGACCTTCGATTTTTCAATCATTTCAACCACAAGTGAAAATATTAGTATAGCCGTAATTACAGCTGCCATAATGAGACATACCAATAATCCTGTATATTCACTCATCAGCCAGATGATCGAATAAATGATAAGTTGAATTAAAAATCCATCTCTGTACTTCATAAAGTAAAAGTACAAAACTCAATAATAGAACAAGAAGTTTGGTCGTGTCTGTTATTCTAAAAAGTGATGAAGCTTAGAAGATATCCAGACAGTGCTCCTCCAAATATGATCCAAAGTGTGGAGATTTTATTCCAGTAAAAATATACAAAGCAGGCGACAACACCAATAGTTGCGGTACGCCAATCAATTACAATGCTTTGTGCCATTTTAAATGTGACAACGACCATGACTGCTACAGCTGCTACATTAACGGCAGCAAGAAAAGCTTTTAATATTTTAGAAGATTTCATTTTCTTTAAAAACCTGTGTAATAACAATACATAGAAAAATGAAGGAATGAAAATACCTAGTGTTGCTAAACAAGCTCCAGAAAGACCTCCTAATTTATAGCCAATAAAGGTAGCGGTTGACAATACCGGTCCAGGTGTCATTTGACCAATGGCAATGGCTTCAACCAAATCCGGCCTTGTTAACCATTCTACATTGGAAACCAATTCACCATCTAAGTAAGCAAAAAGAACGTACCCACTTCCGAATAGAACCAATCCTACTTTGAAGAAAATTAAAAATAATTTCAAATGAGAATATCCAATATTAGCCATTAGCAATAAAGGGAGGATGAATGAATTTGCTGTTCGGTTATGTGTACTCAGGTGAATGATTAAACCTAAAAAGCCAACGATGAGAATACAAAATATTTCATTGAGACCCAATACATTTAAAATGATTGTCAAGATTCCTAAAGCCAATAGCACTTGTGTTTTGATGGCTTTTTTACCCAATTTGATAATAGCACCAATGATAAATGAGATAACGGCTGCTTTGATACCGTTAAGAATAGGAATCATCCATGCTAACTCGCTGGTCTTTTCGAAGAATATAGCTACTAATAAAGTAAGTAGGGCGGCGGGGAATATAAAACTAACGCCACCAACAAATAATCCAGCTACACCAGCACGGTGGTAACCACAATGCATAGTCATCTCCGTTGAATTGGGTCCAGGAATAAGGTTTGTAGCGCCCATGTAGTCAAGAAAGTCTTCAGTTGTTAACCATTTTTTGTTTTCAACCAAATCTTTTTCCATCATGGCAACATGGGCAGCCGGACCTCCAAACGCAACAAAACCTAGTTTGAAAAAATAGAGGAATACTTCTTTTATTTTATCAGACATATCGTTTATGACATTAGTTATTTATATTTCGCCTACAATTGATTCAGAAACATTGATTATATGATCACCAACTTTTTCAAGAGAAGAAAATAAATTATTGTAAATCATTGCAGAATTGACATTGTAATCCTTCTTACCTAAGTTGCTCAGATTCTCTTTTCTAAGTTTATCTCTGAATCTGTTTATATCAGTTTCTAAGTCATTGGCTTTAGAGATACTTACATCGTCATAACTAGATGTTTCCAAGTTATTAAGCATTTCTTTGAATGCAGAATCTATTAAATCCATATATTCATTCAAATTCTTTCTTTGAGTTTGAGTAAAATAAATCTTGTTCTCATTCTTACTTTCGATAGTTTTAGAAATCTGATAGTAAACATCACCTATTCTTTCTAAATCATTTGCAATATTTAAAATACTTCTCAAACGAATGCTTGTTTTTGGAGTAATTTCGTCATTTCCTAAGGCTGTAATATATTCAGTTACTTCACGTTCCATTTCATCAGTGATGTTTTCATATTTAGCCATTTTCTTGTACATGTCTTCCCTAATCTTGTTTTTAGTTGTGTTTACAAGTATTCTCATGAAACCAGATATTCTGCTGACAACTTCTCCGAAGTGTGCTGTTTCTTTTTGCAGTTCCACAGTCGCCAATTCAGGGGTTCTACTGCTACCTTTAATGAAGGTTAATCTGATATCTTCATCATCTTCATTCTTAGATTTTACCGACCAAATGGCAGCTTTTACTAAAAATGGCACGAAAGGTAATAGGAGTAAAACATTTAAAAGATTAAAACAAGTATGGAAGGCAGCTAACTTATATGTGTTCAGTGTATTTATTGAGTCAAGATCATCCTTGGTTTTGATACCTTTTTCAAATACATCAGAAAAGCTTTCAACGAATCCTCCTAGGTATTGAATAACAAATGGAAGTAAAATAATCATCCATGTTACACCAATTATATTAAACATTGAGTGAATTCTAGCTGATCTTTTCGCGTGAACGTTTCCAAC
>JABDKX010000046.1 GCA_013001975.1 Saprospiraceae bacterium
GAAAGCACAACAACGTGTATAATCCATTGCGCATAAGTTGTTTATTGGAAACTTTGTATTTTAGTAGTGTATCGATTCCTACTCGGAAAATTCTCCGAATTTTTCTCGCAACGGAATCATACACGATCACGTTAGTGATTATTATCAAATATCAATCGTGAATCGAAGCATGATTGAATGAATGAGATTATAAGGAAATAATGAGTAAGTAAAATTACCGAAATGAAGTCCCTTTTAATTAAATATAGTTTTATCTGTTATGCGTTAATTACCCTTGGCCAGCTTTGGCTCTATTCATTGAATTCGAGAACAGAGGGTTTATATGAACGAGTGACTATTAATTCATATGAATGGATTGGAAGCCATATAATTCTTCTAATTGGAGCGTTTTTAATTTTTCCAGCGACACTAACTTTAAAGACATATCTAAAAGATAGAAGTAAATATTTAGTTTACACTGCAATTATTTTGACCTTTCTTGGTACGATCTCTTTAATTGGACAATTTATTCTTGACTTTTATTTAATTCCTCTATTTAAAGGTCAAACTTCAAAAACTGCTTATGAAGCACTTGGTCAAATTCAATCTAATGATTTTGTTAAGTTTTTTTGTTATGATTTAATTGTTGCTTGGATGTTAGGACAAATATTATTTATTACAGCCCTTTTCAACACTAAGAATTATCCAAAATGGGCATTAGGTCTATTTATATTTGGGTTGTTAATGCTGATTTTGGGGAATAGTTTACATGAACTAATGGAGAGATTGAGCTATCTTATAATTTCAATAGCACTTTGGCCAATATTTCGTGAAAAACACAAATCAATTACTCAACAAGGATTGAAGTAGATTACGAAAACAATCACTAACAACGTGTATAGTTAATTGCTTGTTCTGCGTATACTCGGAAAATCCTAAGAATTTTCTTCTGGTTCGTTTTCTATTTACTAACTTAGTTATAGCCAACGCAACTAACCATGCACGAACACGTTAGCCTTCATTATGACCAACCACTAACCAAATGATAAAATTCTTTAGAAAAATACGTTACGACCTTATGGATAAAAACAAAACTGGAAAGTATTTGAAATATGCCATTGGAGAAATTATCCTTGTTGTTATTGGGATTTTAATAGCATTAAGTATTAATAACTGGAGTTCCTTAAACAAGGAAAAAGGAATTCTTTTGAACCATTTACAAACCATAAAAGAAAATCTGAAAAATGACGAATCTCAATTATTGGAGATGAGAGAATTCAGAATGAAATCGGCTGAAATGAGTACGAGAATAATTGATCAATATAAATCTGGAATTATTGAAGATCAAGCAGATTTTTTGGAAACGTTTATGAGTATTGCAAGTGAACGAAAATTCGATTCAGACCAAAGCGGATTCCAAAGAATCAAATCCACTTCAATGTTCGATTCTGAAGAACTATCTGTGATTAGGGAAAAAATACTAGATTATAATAAAGTTGTTGAAGCAACAAATTTTATGGAATTCAGACAGAATTCACAAACTGAAAAACTGGAAAGTGAACTATGGAGTGAGGGTTTTTATGATGAGGCTTGGTCTGAATTTAGAATATTCTCTAATCCGAAAAAATATAATAATTCTAAAGACAAAGTTGATTTTTATAAACTAATTGAAAAACACGGAGAGGTAAAAGGAATTCTGCTACGAAATGAATTTTTTGTGATTTTTGTTATAAAACAATATGATAAGATAATCGAAAAAGGAAAAGAGTTAAGAAATGAAATTGATAATTATATAAAGAAAAAATAACGAAAGGCTAACAACGTGTATAATTCATTGCTAGTTCTAGCCTACTTGGAAATTCCTTCGGAATTTCCTCTGGTTCGTTTTAGTTTACTAATTTAGTTGCTGAAACACGCAACGAAATCATACACAAACACGTTGTGCTTCATTATCCCAAACTCGAGTTAATTATCCTACCTTTCAAGAAACTGCTAACCAATGATAAAACTCTTTAGAAAAATTAGACAAAAAATGCTGACTGAAAACAAATTCAGCAAATATCTGATTTATGCAATTGGCGAAATAATACTTGTGGTCATTGGAATTTTAATTGCTCTTGG
>JABDKX010000085.1 GCA_013001975.1 Saprospiraceae bacterium
TGATAATGATAACGATATTCCAACTGAGGGAACACTTGTAGCTACAGACCCTACTAATGGAGCCGTAACAATTGATGAGAATGGCACACCTAGTGATCCTAGTGATGATATCGTAACATATACACCTGACCCTGATTTTAATGGAGAAGACAGGTTTGATTATACTGTCTGTGATATTGACAACAATTGTAGTACTGCAACAGTCACTGTGATAGTAGATCCTAGTCCAGATCTAACTGATGATTTTGCATTTACCAATGAGGACGAATCCATCATTCTTAGAAAAATATTTGATAATGATGACGATATTTTCGAAGGTACTTTAACAACCACAGATCCGTCTAACGGAACAGTAGTAGTTGATAATAATGGTACTCCTAATAACCCAAGTGATGATGTAGTGACTTACACGCCTGATCCAGATTATAATGGTGAAGACGAGTTTGAATATAGTATTTGTGACCGCGACAACAATTGTGGTACAGCAATTATTACTATTTCAATAAACCCTATTGCTGATGCATTTGGTGATAATTTTGTTATAAAATATAACGAGGAGACTGTTTTAGATATATATAGGAACGATAATGATATTCCTAACTTAGGAAGTCTAAGTGCAACTAACCCATCTGTAGGAACCATTGATATTGATGACAACAAAACTCCAAATGATCCAAGTGATGATATTTTGACCTACATACCTGATGATGGAGCTATTGGTGATGACAGTTTTGAATATACGATATGTGATTCAAATGATAATTGCAGTACTGCGAATGTAAATTTGAAAATAGACTATGTAGACGTAGAATTAGCACAAGTTTTAATTCCGACAGGACCGTATTCGTATGATGACATAGCGGTATTCGAACTTACTGTACTTAATGAAGGACCTATTGATTTATATAATGTTCAAGTGAACGATTATCTGCCTAGTGGACTTAAATATGTTCCAACCAATGATTCTGATTGGAGTTTTGATCCAATTACTGAAGTGGCATCTACTATGATAGAAGGACCACTTTGTACAGGTAAATCAGTTACGATTCCAATAATGTTAGAGATTAAACCTAGTTTCAAAGAAAATGCTTGGATGAATGATGGCGAGGTTGCTTACATGGAAGACGTCAATGGAGAGGATATAACGAATGACGATATTGATGATGAATCAAGTAATGGCGGTTCAGAATTGAGAATTTATGATCTGGCATTAAAAAATCAAATTCGAACTTTAGCGCCACATGAAATTGGAGATGTCTTAGATTTTGATGTAACCATATATAATCAAGGAAATGCCGAAGTGTCTAATGTTGATATACGATATTTGTTTCCTGAAGGTTATATTTTAGATTTATACAACAGTCCAGGTTGGAGTTCTTGTGGCCCAAGAATCGTATGTTACAATATTTCAGAAACATTAAAACCAAGAGAGTCAACTACTGTTTCTTTAAATGCAGAAATAAAATTTGTTGACTTCAATATTGAGAGCTATATGACATTTGCAGAAATAAGTGGTGCAGATGGAAAAGGTGGTGAACTTTATTTTGATGCTGATAGTACACCGGACGAAGATTTTGGAAATGATGGTACAATAATCGATGATGAAATAGAAAATCAAAATGATGAAGATGACCATGATTCTGCAGTATTTGATCTTCTATCAGAATTTATAGTTCCGTGTAGAAGTGACTGTACGATTAAATGCAAAGAATTAGTAAATGTATCATTGGATGAAAATTGCAGCGCTGTGATTACGCCAGCAATGGCAGGTGTTGATATTGATCCAATGTGTAATGATTATTATGATATAAAGTTATTCTTTAGTGATGGCACAGAATTGCCTAATGACAGTGTAGATCTATCACATGTTGGCCAAGAATTAAGATACGAAATACGAGAACCTGGATGTAGTAATAAATGTGAAGGAAATTTAAATGTAGAATACAAATTGCCTCCTCAATTAGAATGTCCAGATGATCTAACGCTTTCGTGTGGAGGATTAGATATATTAAGTCTTCCACCAGCGGTAGCAACTTGTGCGGAATTAGATTTCGAAGTTACATTGCATAACGAAACAAGAGAACGACTGGACTGTGATCCAGACTATACACATAGAATTTTCAGAACCTACAGAGCTACTGATGAATTAGGAAATTTTGTAGCGTGCTCTCACGAAATATTATTAGAAAGAGTTGACCTGACCAGCATTATGTTCCCTGTTTGGAGAACTGAAGCAACTGGCAATGCAATCTCTTGTTCAGATCAAGGATTAATCTTTGATGAAAATGGTGTGCCAATGCCATGGTTGAACCATAATATTATGGGTGCAATTTCTGAATCTGGTGTGCCTTTTATTTGTGACCCAAGTTTAACAAATGGTGTATTCTGTCCTTTGACAGGATCTGGAGCTCCTTTAATTCCAATTGGAGGTGCAACTACTATTGATGAAAATGGCGATATTATAATTATTGAAGGTGAAGCAAACCAGATTTGTAACTCAGCTATACTTTATACAGATGTTACGTTACCAACAATAGGCTGTGTCAAAAAAGTAATGAGAACTTGGGAAGTAAGAGAATGGTGGTGTAGCGGTGAAAATACTGC
>JABDKX010000103.1 GCA_013001975.1 Saprospiraceae bacterium
TGTGACTGATGCGTTCTAAAAAAATTGATTTCTGGTAATAATTCTTCAAATTCTTTCAAAGGTCGTGATACAAGGTGTTTTTCATTATTTTTTAAATAAAACGTAGTATAACTCCCATCACCTTCGATGTGATATATATCATCCAAAGTTATAAACACTAAGCCTTCCATAGTCTTAAGTGTTATTTTGTTATAGTTACCTGATTTAAAACTTTCTAGCCATTCAGTAATTTTTGGTTCTAACTCAAAATGGTTGTCGAGTTTGATTTTTGTTAATGATTTAACTAAAGCATCTGGCTGAATTGGTTTTAATAAATAATCTAGCGCATGATATTTAAATGCTTTTAGCGCAAACTGATCATGGGCTGTAGTAAAAATTACTTTGAACAAAATATTCTCAAATTTATCAAGAAGGTCAAAGCCAGTTCCATCACTCATACTGATATCTAACAAAATTACATCTGGCTCTTTTTGTAAAATCATATCATAACCCGTCTCAACACTTTCAGCTTCTCCACATACTTCATAATCTAAACAATACCGCTCTATCAATGTAGATAAGATCTGTCTTGCATCTTCTTCATCATCTATTATTGCAATGCTTTTTTTATTTTTCATATAACAGGCTTATTATTTTTTTAAGCTGATTTTTATTTTTACCAAAGTACCTACAATATCAGCGCTTTTGTTGGTTAACGCTTGGATATCAACTGAGTTAACATTCTTGCTGTCAGATATCAAGTCCAATCTGTTTTTAGTAATTGACATCCCAAATGACTTATGAGATTTATCTTTTACGGTCATATTATGCTTAGAAGTAATACCTGTCCCGTTATCATAAATACTGACTAATAAATAATCTTGGCTTACATTAAAATTTATTTTGATTTCTCCCATTTCAGATTTACCTGAAATTCCATGCTTTAAAGCATTTTCGACATAAGGTTGAATCAGGAGCGGTGGGATTTCTATCTCATAAGTATCAATTTCATCTGCGATATTTATCGAATAAGAAAATTGATTTTTAAAACGCAGTTTTTCTAATTCTAAATAGTTATTTAACAACCTGAGTTCTTCTGCTATTGGTATTTTTCCTTTAACAGAAGCATTGAGCGTACTTCTAATTAATGTAGCGAACTTCCCCAAATACTTGATTGCAGAATCAGAATCATTTTTAACAATAAAATTTTGAATAGAATTTAGACAATTGAATATAAAATGTGGATTCATTTGCGCCTGTAAAGCTGATCTTTCAAGCTCTGTTATTTGAAGTCGAATATTGTGCGCTTTTCGTATTTGATTTGTTCTGTACTTATAAAATATAAATCCAGAACCAGCAATAATTAAAAACAATATTGATCTAAACCAAATAGATGCCCACCAAGGTGGATTAATAACAAAATCGATTTTTGTTGACATACTCCATATGCCATCTTCGTTTTGAGATTGAACTTCAAAGATTCGATCCCCTGAAGGTAATGCAGGAAAATTTAAAGATCTATTATATGTTTCAGTCCATTCGTTATCATCCATCTTATAGCGATATGGAATTTTTCCATTCATCTTATAATTGATAGTAGAGAAATTTATAACCAAGTTGTTGTCATTTGCTTTTAATTCTATTGGTTTAGATAAGTCGATGTTGTTTTTTGCTGTTATAGAAACTATGAAAGGATTGGGAGATTTAGCACTTGATGTTTTATGTTTAAAATGAACCAAACCATTATTTGTAGCAACCCAAACATTATTATTTAATACACCTATATCATTAATTTCATTTGAAGGAAGCCCGTGAAAAAGAGTTATTTGTTCAATTTTTCTATTTCCAAAAGTACCTGAAATACGATTTAGCCCATTTAACGTTCCTGCCCATAATATCCCTTGATGATCTACATATAAACATTCTAACATATTGGCTGTCAATCCTTCTTTTGTAGTGATTTCTTCGAACAACTCATCTTTCCAAAAAACAATACCTGCTCCTTTGGTAGCAATGGCTAATGAGCTATCTGGAAGAAGTGCAATATCTTCAATGCGTAATGAAAATGAAGGATGTAAACTTTGACGGCCAATCAAAGTGCTGTCTCTATATTCAAATAATCCATCGGGTCTGCCCACCCAGATATTGGCAGAATAATCTTCTCTAACTATATAAGCTCGTTGCCCGTATCCACTATTTATATCATTAGGAATTTTATTATCCATTTCAACACTCATAAATCCAAAATGATTACTTGTCCAAATACGACTACTATCAGGATTAACAGAGATATTGTTAGCCATGCTTGTCAAACCAGAGTGAGAAATAATTTGACATACTTCCCACTGATTTTGTTTAAGCAGAAACAATTTTTGCTTACCCGCCCACAAGCCATATTCAGGGTGGTAAAAGAGATCACTAATAAGACCATTTGTAGGAATTTGAGGAAGACTTTTGGCAATTCTATTTTTAAAGTTAATGTTCCAAACCACTCCATTATCAAATCCTGCATATAACTCTGAATCATTTTTTATAGCAACAGCCGTTACTTTATTATCTGGCAAACCAGTTTCAATGTCATAAACTTTGAATGGATCTGATGGTGCGTAAAATACGCCATTTTCATTTGTGGCAAACCATCTGCCACCATCTCTATCTTGCATAAAATAACTTACACTCTCGCCACGTAACCATAAATCACTTTTATCTTTTTTTAATGAATCGATAGCATTAAATACCTTCAGACCATTATGGTAATGGAGTCCTAAAAGCAGTTGTTCATTTATTGTTAAACTGGCATGCAGGATTTGAAAGGGAAAATGGTGTTGCCATTTAACTTCACCATTTTCTATAAACCAAATATCATCATACAATTGATACAAATATTTATTATTGCCCAAATAAAAAGATCCAGTTGCTGATCCGTTTATTTTTGAATAAATAAATTCAATGGGAAACCAATCATTTTCGCCTTTATGAAAATAAACTGGGCCGCTGCTATTTTTTTCAAGTATGTTTTTTATAAAAGGTTGTAATAATTCATTATTACTACTTTCGAAATAACTGTTAATTGCAATACCATTTTTTACAAAAATTTGCCTGTATGCATATTCATCATGAGGATAGGATTTGGTGATGCCATTATTATAGATTGTAACAACACCAAACTTGTAAGTTGCAAAATGGACAGTTTCACCAGCCCCTTCAACAATAAATCCTTTACTTAAACCTTCTCCTTTAAAGCTCAATAATATTTCATTATTCCAGTATGGGAGAATTGAATCTCCTTCTGTATAGTACAGATTTCCATTAATTCCTTGCATCCAAACCCTTCCAATTGTATCCAGCTGCATCATAAAAATGACATTCTCTACTAAACCATCTTCTAATCCATAATTTCTAAATGAATATCCATCCCACCGACTTACACCATTATCCGAAGAGATCCAAATATATCCATCATCATCTTGAATTATATGATAGACTTCAGAACTTGCAAGACCATCGTCCGTAGTGTATTGTTGAAATGAGGGGTGCGGTGAATATTGCGCATTTAGTACAAAAGGGAGAGATAAAGAGAAAACTATAAGAATTCTCACAAATATAAAATACCAAACATTACCAGAAGTCTCCGGCATGTTTAGGGAAAAGAATTCAACATAGGCAAGCTTTTTCACATTGCCAAAATTTAATGAGTAAGATATGAAATGTTTATGGTGAATAAAAGGGGTAATCCATATTTGCCATTTTTAAAAAAGATATGACCGAATCTGTTGTCACACATACCATATTTAAACTAGATGATTTTTCTTGTCTAAATCATCAGATATTTAAATAATAACAACTTTTAACTTTTAAAAATATCACGATATGAAAACCTTGAAGTCTAATTTTGGCTTATGTGTAATTTCAATAGTTTCTCTTTTATGTTTAAACTTTTGGATGAGCGACTTAGAATTTAAAGATGATAAAAACAGAGAATGTTCCCCTAACAATGTGTTACAATCAGGTGGTGATATTCTTGGATTTTATACGGATCTTTTTTCAATGAATCCACAATCTGTTGATGTTGTAAGTTTTCCAAAGATGAATCCTACAACTACAATAAGTGTGACAGGACAAACAATCAATTTTAATCCTAGTTCCGTTATTCTGCCAACAAACACATCGTCGTTTAATCCAATAACTCAAGACTTAGTTTGTTTGATTTCTCGTGAAGGGTTAATGTTAGAATATAATGATATTCTGCCATCTTCATCTATTCACAGCCCTCCGGTTCCATCACCTACTTCAGCGCCTCAGTTTTTTAACAATTCTCTTTATGGGATAGCCATTCCAAATAATAGCGGCAGTACTGTTGTGAATTTTGAAATCGTTAGTGATTTACAATCTAATTATCCGGTTGGTATTGCACCTGGAAATTTTGCGCCTTCTTCAGGTTATTTATTCAACCATGAACAAATTTCCTCGTCAACAAACGGGACTAATGAAATATATTTTGTGTCAGGTACCAACTTTATCATTTTTGATAACTCAAATCCATTGAATCCCAGTACAAATTGGATTGATCTAGGTCCATCAAATGATTACGCTTATTATGGATTGGAATATAAAAGCCAAGGCAAGCATTTAGCATTGAGATATAATATAAATACCTTAACAATTGAATTAGTAGAAATAACCATTATCGGTGGGGCACTCATAAGTATAAATCAGCTTTATGATCTTCAAGCTAAATTAGTGCCTTCGCCTGCAGGATGGATTCTCAATAGAGAATTTTATAGCACAACACTAGATACTTGTGATATGAAATACTATCTCAGCACTTTATTTGATCCAAATGGGAGTTCTCGTCTCATCGCAATTGATCTAATGAAGAATACACATGACGAGCAACATAATTCAAAATATTTATTTGGTATTGAATGGAAAGGTCTGCCATGCGATAAGTGTAAATGTGGAACTTATTCTGATATTAATTACCGTCCATTTCAAGGAGCCCCAAATCAAAATGCAGAATGTGGAGACACGCTTATCGCCCAATGTAATGGAAACAATCCATGGACAATGAATGGGAATTTCTTATGTTCTGGAAATATGTGTCCTTCAAGCACACAGATGACTTGGATATTAACAAAACCCAACACATCAGTTATCAGTAATACTATAACTTCGAATCCTGGATTTAATATTTCAATACCTGCAAATGAATTTGACCAATCTGGAAGTTATCAATTATCAATTCAGGCGGTTTGTGACCAAGATACTTGTGTATGTGATTTTAATATCAATGTTGAATGTGATCCGTGTTGCACCGATTTTGATGATTTTTGTGAAAGAATAGAAAGTGCAGTTACAATTTCAATTGACAACGATTCATGCAAAGTCAAACTAATGCTTGATTCATTGGACTGCAATAATTATCTGGAATATATTGATTGGGGAGACTCAACTTTTGACAATGGACCTATTCCACCGAACGGTATGGCCATGCATGTCTACCCAGCAAGTGGAACATATATTATATCCTATCTGGCTATTGAACTAGACGATGATGGATTTATTTGCTTTGAAAAAATTGTGAATGATACAATCACATTAAATTGTATCACTTGTGATTGCCCAGGAAATTCAGTTAATCTTGTAACAAATGGAGATTTTTCTTCTGGGAAAACCGGATTTACTTCTGACTTGCCATGTAATTCTAATTGTGGACATGGTAGCTATTCCATAGGAACTAATTTTAAAACTAAATGTTCTGGATGGCCAAATGTTCCTGACCATACTGGTGGCACACCAGGTAATTTAATGATTATAGATGGCGACCCTAATAACTATCCTATTGTATGGTCTCAACAAGTTAATGTTACTCCAGGTGAAACATATTGTTTCTCTTATTGGACTGCAAGTGTATACTGTGAAAGTCAACAGGATTTTATATTGACTTCAACAATTGGCACAGAAACAATTGGGCAATCTATTATCAAGGAGAAATGCCAAGCAGGTATTTTCCCACAATGGATAAATCATTCATTTAATTGGACAAACACTTCCAATTTATCTGGACTACAGAATCTGCAAATTATACAATCCACTGGATCATTCGGCGTAGATTATTCTGATTTTGGATTAGATGATATTTGCTTTGCTGCATCTACACCTCCTGACAGTTGCTGTACCGATTTTGATGCTTTCTGTGAAAGAATAGAAAGTGCAGTTACAATTTCAATAGACAACGATTCATGCAAGGTCAAACTAACGCTTGATTCATTGGGCTGTAATAATTATTTGGAATATATCGATTGGGGTGACTCAACTTTTGACAATGGGCCGATTCCACCAAACGGTATGGCCATGCATGTCTATTCAGGAAGTGGGACGTATGTTATCTCATATCTTGCTATTGAACTAGACGATGATGGATTTATATGCTTTGAAAAAATCGTAAATGATACTATTACAATAATGTGTAATGATTGTCCTTGTTCGATGGATGATATTCATGATTTAAGTGTGGCTGTGAACAAAGGGTTTGCTACAGTATCATCGTCCTTGAATTGTCAAGCTTGCTTTGCTCCAATTGGTTTAACTGATTGTGAGACAGTTCAATGGTACCTTGGCGATTTGACCAACCCTCTTCCAGGATCGAGTATTGGCAATCAAATGTATTGTTATGACTTCGTCAATTCAGGTAGCTATACTTTAATTATGGTTGTGACCAGATATAAACCAGATGGGAGTATTTGTGAAGTGTTTACGAATGAGCGAGAAATAAATGTAAGTTGTTCAATAGTTCCTGCGTGTGAAAATCCTATAATTCCAAATCCTGGATTTAATGAAGGAGCTATAGCTGGAGGATTGGATCCCGGAGGTATTGGCAATTCCAATGGCTGGACTGCATTATCAGGTGTCCCTGTGGTAACTGAAGGGACGATAGGAAGTCTTGATGGTTGGACTATTGAACTAGCTAATGAGAGTGCTTTAACAACTGTAGATCCCACAAAATTTACGAAAGAGGAAGGTACAATTTCGTTTGATTTTGGAATCAAAGAAAAAGGTATTAAAAGCCCGATCATCATCAATATTATCTGTGACGATTTTGAATGGGGTGAATCTCCTGAATCAAGTCAACCTAGTAGTTATAATATTGCTACAATTGATGTCGAACAATTAGAGTTAGATGTGTGGTACAATCTACAAGTACCTTACAACCTAGGATTGTGGGATTCTTTAGATTCTTGTAATTTAGATATGAATAGTGTCGTGGCTCGTCCTGTTGTATATAGCGGTTATGGGGTAAATCCTACGGCAAGACGTAATTTTATTGAAATTGATCAACTCTGTGTAGAAGATGAATCAGTGGCTATAAAAAACATTTCAAATATCAATTCAATAAATATTTATCCTAACCCAACTTCAAACGACCTAACTGTTCGTTTTGACAATTCAAATGGTTTAAAAGGAAAAATTCAAATTATAGATTTACTAGGTAAAATTGTTAAGACGGCTACAATTGAAAATGGAAATCCAGATTACCAAATTTCACTGGAAAGTCAACCAAATGGCATCTATTTAGTAAAAGTGATCGATTATGATGATATGTACAATTGGTCCAAAAAATTTGTCAAACAATAAATTTATGAATAGCCTGATAATGTTATTTGTCAGGCTATTCTTTTTATAACTACACCCATCATAATTAACTTCTTTTTCAAGAAAACACTTTAGATGAATGAGAAATCAAATGATCCGATCTATTCAGTTAAAGCATCAATTTGGAATGGCAGCAGACAGCTTCCTGGTACTTTAGAGTTAGGTAAGAAAAATATTTTATTCAAATTTAGTGACTTTACTAAAAGCCATTTAAAACTTCAAATTCCATTAATAGAAATAAGTAAAATAGAAGAATATTTACTGTTTGAACTGGCAAGATGTGGCTTAAAGATTTTAAATAAAAATGGACATTTTGATTTATTTGTTATGGAGAATGCAGCCTTTTTTAAGAAAAAAGTAATCGAGGAATTAACAAATCAAAATATTAAATGATACATGATCAAATCTTATAATCGACCATTCTACGATAAAAGAATAAAGCCCGTAATTATCTTACAGGCTTTTTCTTTATGCATTTTATGTGTGCTATTATAATCTAAAATTAAGCTCCAATCCACCTATACCTTTAAAGGAAGGATCAAAAAATTCATCAAAGTAATTTCTATAATAGATCCCCAAATTAAATTTATCGGTGAAATGATGTCCTAGTCCAACACTATATGTGTGAAAAGATGAATCATCAAATGATTCAAATTCATCTGTTGTTATGTTCGCTATTCCAAGAAATTCTGTCTGAATAAAAGTGCTTCCATTTACAGTGTAAATTAAGGACAAACCATATCTGGCAAATAATTCTGTGTCACTAAATTCATCACTTGGCAAAAACAAGTCTGTACCTATTTCATAACCAATTCTTAAATCGCCGTCCAGATAATGGTAGGCGTTGTAGCTTCCTGAAATTGTAGTTGATTCTTCAACAAATTTAAATATGTCATAATAATTAGAAAGTGCAGATCCAAAAAAAGAGGATGAGGCAGTAGGCAGATAGACACCTAAATTTACACCTGCCTTCGTTTTAGCTGTTTGTGTTGTCTTGAGCTGCACACCCAAATACAAATTCGATAGCCCAGATTCTTTCCCACTAAAGTTTTCTCCATTTTTATAGGTATAATTCAACTCTCCGATAAAATTTAAAAAACTGTTTATTATGCCCTTATACTGAAAGTTATAAGAGCCAGAAAGAAATCCCAATTCGTCATCATCGGAAATAAATAATCTGTTGTAATCAACTTCTAAGGAAGAAACACTATCCGGTACCATTGACATTGCTATGGTCTGAGCGGACAAATTTTGACTGTTTAAAATAAAACAACAAAAGGTAAGGGTGACTAAATACTTGTAATTCATTTTTATGATTTTATGTGAAAAAATATAATTATTTAATTTTTACAATATTCAGAAGTTGGTGTTTCAGCTTCAACATAGACGATTGCATTTTTCTTCACTACAAATTCTGAAAGTCCAATGTTGCTTTCATTTTCATCACTCCAATCGTATGTATACCCTAACTGTGTCCAAGGGTAACCAAGTTCATGGTACAAGGTATCAGTACAATCCCTGTATTGAACGGCTCTTAAGTCGTTAAACCATTTACGGTATTCTTCACTCACATCTGCTGGCAAAGACAAATTACATTTAGTGTCCGATGTTTCACTATCTGGGCAAGGTCGAAACAGGTCTTCAGGTTTTACCCAAAGTTGAAGAAATATTGTTTCCTCTGTAAAAGGCTGTAGTCCCAACAATTGTCTCAATCTCAAAATAGGGTCCTTCGAATTTTGAAAATAATCTTTACATCTTTCTTGAATATAAGGTGCAGCTGTCACCCAAATATTCCACTTGCTGGTATTATAAATTCCTTTCTCAGGATAATTTTCAGGATGGTTTTTCCAAGAGACCATGAGCACATGTCGATTTCCGTTAATGACCGAATCTATGAGGTCTTCGTTTCCTTCGATAGTTGTTAAGCTATCATAAACTTCCGAAGGCTCTGGGTTTTGAGCATCGGCCATTGCAGCCGAAAAAAGTTTATCTAACGCCTTGACTGGTTTTACAACTGGCTCTGGTTGGGGCTTGGGTTTGGGTGGATTATTTCTACAATTAATTAATGAAAATGAAATTAAAAATAAAATTAAAAAAAGACTGTTTTTCAACAAGCTATAGGCTTTTACTTGTGCATTCATGATAATGTTTTTTAAAGGTTATTATATCTAAGATACATTTTTTTTGATTCGCGATATTGTCAAAATACTAAGGCAACCAATTTATAATCTAAAAATATTGTCATTCTATCTATTAACTCATCTTAAATTATTGTTAAGTCAATACACATGATTGTAATTGTACTTATCTTTCATAAAATATAAATGTTGTCAAACCAATTACGACATAATATGAATAGATTACGCTTACTTTTTATTTCAGCTATATTACTTCAATCTTGTAGTCAAAAAGTATATTTTTTTGAAGCTGATAAATTGCATAACCAAAATGAAAATTATAACGCTGGCATTTTTGTCGATGGATTCTTTGCAGGTGACGCTTTAGACTATGTTGTCTTTGAATTGGATGTTAAAAATGAATCCAGTGACACGATTTATTTTGGATCAGATGATGTTTATTTGAAAATATATGATGAGGAAGATGGCCGACCGATTGAATTAAATGCTTTGGATAAAAATTTTGTCATTCAAGATTTGAATTGGACAAAGGCTGAGCTAGATCGCGAGAAAA
>JABDKX010000134.1 GCA_013001975.1 Saprospiraceae bacterium
CTAAAATTGAAACTTACATTGGCCCTCCGAGTATTGAAGCTGGTGGATCCGATTATACCATGTTGGTTGTGATCCCAACAGATTCGTTAGATAATCCAATAACCAACAATACACTAGTTAGTGCAAAATATCAGTTTTTAGAAACCCAGGAAGAAAAAGATATATTCACTAAGAATCTTATTGCTTATAAGAAAATTTACTCGCAGAATGAAAGTGGTCGAATGCTGGTGTCTTCAGAATGCTTGAATTTCAATTCAAAAGAATTCACGATAAATATTGGGGCATCAATTCCAACGAATTTTACCATTTCTGATAAACGATCACATGATCATGCTGACGGCAATCAAATAACATCATTTTTGACTTCTGTAATAAAGGATAAGCATGGAAATATGGTAAGTGATGGTACATATGTCAATTTCTTCATTACCAATAAAAATGGTAATATCTTAAAGACCTCAGGAATAACCATTGGTGGAATTGCAACATCTCAAATGATTCATCCTGATCATGAAGATGTCTGGAGCGTAAAAGCATATGTAAATGGCATGGCTGAGAGCAATGTCTTAACCTTAAACTATAAACAGGTTATCAATGACTTTGAAGTTATATTCACTAACAACAATAGGGAGATAACAATTGGTCCCTTACAAAGCTTCATGAAGCAGATGATTCCGGATGGTTTACAAGTCAAGCTTACCATCTACAAAGATAACTTACCTGTACAGACGTTATTAAATACCTCATTTAACGGTTTTGTTGATTTTAGCTTGAAGCCAGATGTAATTAAAAACGACATTTATAAATTCAGTATTACGACTGCTGGTTTAGAAAAAACATTTGAAAACAAAAAAGTATGGTAGGTCAAAACAAAAATATATTACGTGCCATATTAATCGCATCATATATCTTGATAATTGCCTTAATTGTTGCAGGCGTGAGCATTTTATTCAGTTATTTGAATACAGGTGCAGATCGAAGCACAATGTTGCACACTGGAATCCAAAAAATTGATCAGTATCTACCAAAAGTAAATTGGGCCGAATTAAATAATGAAGGCAGACCAATGGATCCTGAAAACCTAAAGTCCATTGAAAATGATTATTTAGATGCCTGGTTTGTAAAACAAATAGCCTACAAAACCAATACTACAAATGGTATTGAAGATTACTACACAGATAATGCAAGAGATAATATTCATAGGCTTATAAAACTTAATTCTGCTGAAAGCGTCACATTAGAATCTACAACGTTAAGCCACAATCCCACATTAGATTTTTTCAGTGAAGATGGACAATTAGCTGTTATTTCTGATAATGAAGTGGTTGAATTCAAACGTGTATTCAAACAAGGGCAGTTGGTACTTGAAACTACTGAGCATTCCAATTACAAAGTCATTTTATTGTTAGAGGATGGATTTTGGCGAATTCGTAATTTGGTAAGAGGAAAAGTTAGCAAACCAGAAGTTTTGCCTTCAGCAATTTCTGAGGACAGTTTGAACATAAATGGTATTAATTATTATCCGCAGGCTACTCCATGGAATATGTTCAGTGACCAATTCTCTGAAGAAACCATATATAAGGACTTTAAGATCATTAAAGATGCTGGATTGAATTCAGTTAGGATTTTTGTGCAATATGCCGATTTTGGAAAAGCCAAAGTCGCTGAAGAAAAATTAGAAAAATTAAAACTTACATTGGACATTGCAGAAGCGAATGATATTAAAGTCGTTGTGACACTTTTCGATTTTTTTGGGGATTATTCTGTTTTGAATTGGACGCTCGACCAACGTCACGCAGAAACCATCGTATCCTCTTTAAAAGACCACAACGCATTGTTAGCATGGGATATTAAAAACGAACCAAACCTGGATTTCGAATCTAGAGGAAAAGAACTGGTGGTTTCCTGGTTAGATAATATGATTGATTTAGTAAAATCAATTGACCAAGATCATCCTATTACAATTGGATGGTCGGATACACAAAACGCATCGATATTAAAGGACAAGGTCGATTTCATATCATTTCATTATTATGAGGATATAGAACAACTAGACACTTCGATAAAATCCTTAAGAAAGGAAATACCAAATAAACCAATAGTTATGGGAGAGTTTGGATTATCCTCTTTTAAAGGACTATGGAATCCTTTTGGAAACACAGAAGACGACCAAGCTTTTTACCATAAAAAAGCCCAAGAAATAATTGCAGCAAATAATTTGCAATTCATGTCTTGGACTTTATACGACTTTAAAGAAATACCAAAGGAAGTCGTGGGAGGACTTCCTTGGAGAAGAAATGCACAGAAGCATTTCGGGTTCATAGATAAAAGTGGGGATTTAAAAGCTTCTTTTAAATATATTTCTCGGCAATAGATTTTGGGGAAAATCGACGTTTATTTAAAATTATTTTTTCAAAAGTATTTAAATACATAGCTGTGATTTTCTCCATTGGGAAAGCATTTGCAGCCTTAAAATTAGCTTTTGCGATGCGT
>JABDKX010000138.1 GCA_013001975.1 Saprospiraceae bacterium
TTAAAATGTTGTGTTGAGTCACTTAAATGTGGCTTGTGGTTAGATACCCAATCAAGTTGGGTACTACCAATGAGAAGCTTATCCATTTGGATGGGCTTTTTTTGTTTGTGAGATAGCCAATATGATTGGCGTAATTGAACAAACCCCGTCGAAGGACGGGGTCTAAATGTGACGTGTCCACTTGAATGTCTACGAAGCTTCAGCGAAAGTGGAGGCCTGCGTACACCGAAACCTTTCAGCCTACGTAGCTACGCTACTATGGCGAAGGAGGCTGGTGTAGGTGTGCTTTTTTTGTTTTATCCCCCGCAGCCAAGGGCTTCCATTTTTTTTCCAATTGCCAATGTGTTCGCCACTACCGCTTCCCATTCAAAAAGGAGATAATACACTTTTTTTAAGGAATAGTAATTCGCTCCCTCATCATTAGAACAAAAAGGTTGGTCAAAGCCTATATGTATATCTTTTGCAATTTTGGGTGCTTTTTTAGCTAAGGGAGTCCATACTAAAGGATCTCCACTAAAATTACATTGATATAAGGAATTTAAGAAATCATGAAAGATACTTATCTGATCCTCTTCAGGTAGATTGTAGAATCCTTCGGTACACGGTAATAGAAACGTTCCTGATATGTTCATCAACAGCATCGTTCCATACCAATCGTATTTCATCTTGCAGTCTTCTTCTTCTTCCGCTGCGACCGACAATTTCAGAAAATGATATGAATATAATCCCATGAGAGCAAGACACTGGTGATAGGGTTTATCAATTCCGTTAATGAAATCCATTGCGTCTTTGGTTTTTTCCTTCCAGAACTCTTCTGCTTGTCTTTGTTCTTCCTCGCTTAGATCTTGATTATTATTTGAGTCGTTCCCATGCTCTTCGTTATGCATATCTGCGACCTGTTTTAGGCCATCCAATAAGTCCTGTGCTTCGATATTTTGGGTAATAAAGCACAATGTGACAATGAGTAAAAGGTGGATTCTTTTCATGTTGTTGGTTTATTCTATTTAAAAATACAAAATTTTTCTTAAGAATTGAGGTTCAGTAATTTGAAATTAGACAGTGTGAAATCTTGCTTAGTCACTTGAATTTCGCTAAGCCAACTAAATGATGCATATTGAATAGAAATGTTGTTTTGTGATACTTAAATGTGGCTTGTGGTTTAGAAATCAGTAACCAATGAGAAGCTTTACCTTAAATGGTGAGGCTTTTTTTGTTAGTGAGCCAGCGAATCTGTGATTTGCGTAGGCGAACTAATCCCGCAATAGTTAGGTTTAGGGTGGATCTGCCCTTTCCTCCCTTTTTTGACCATTCATAATATGTTTATGAACTATCTATTATAAAGATACTTGTATCAATTCAACCCTTGAATTTCATATAAAAAAACCCTTCAGGTTATGAAGGGTTTTGTTAAAAAAATGGTTTCTAGTGCTTTACAATTTTTATAACTTTTGATTTATTAGCTTGTGTAATTTTTGTAAAATAAATACCTGCTGTTAATTCACTGCCAAATTGATAAGTGTCCTTTGGATCGAAGGAATTTGATTGCAATGTTCTACCATTAACATCATATACAACAATATTGATTTGAACAGCTGTATCATTCGATGAAACCTTTAAATTGAAACTACTGTCTGATGGATTTGGCCAAAAGTCTATGTCAAAATCAATAGTATTTGGTAATTCATTATTTCCAAGAACTATTGGTGCCCTGTTAAGCATACAATCTTCCTGATAGGCTATACCGTCATCTGTTGCAATGCCTCCAAAATTCTTTGGAACATAAACTTGACTGCTGGATGATCCTGTATTACCACTAGCATCCATTACCATCATATTAATGGTATAAACCCTACCATTCCCATTGCCTTGACGTTCTCTACGTAAATCTACTGACTTACAATCTTGAGCAATCACTATATCATCTGTAGTGTTTCCATCTCCTCCTCCTGGTGCATTTTCTTCCTCATCACTACTCACAGATGCGATATAAACATCATCTGCGGTAAGAGGAGTACAGTTATCTAACACAGAAACAAAAAACGAATTGACATCAAATGTTTGGTACTTGTGATTTGGTGGCCAGATTATCATGGGGTCCTGAACTGTCATTAACACAGGATCCTCAGTGTCAATCACAGTAATAGTCACTTCACATTCATCTGTTTGTCCGTTACCATCATCAACCGTCCAAACCACAGTTGTTTCTCCAAAATCCAGTACTTCTCCTGCAATAGAATCAG
This sequence comes from Saprospiraceae bacterium, assembly GCA_013001975.1. Taxonomy (GTDB): domain Bacteria; phylum Bacteroidota; class Bacteroidia; order Chitinophagales; family Saprospiraceae; genus RFSX01. The sequence goes on from JABDKX010000138.1 coordinate 2,241, forward strand.
TATTATTAAGGTTATTAGTGATACTTCCGTTAAGACAGTTATCTGTAAAGGTTGCATCAAATTCTGTTCCTTGAACTGTATATGAACACAATCCTGGATCGGTACTTTTAGTGTCGTCTGGAACACATGATATCACTGGTGGTATATTATCTTCGACTGTTACCGTTGTAGTACAAGTTGTTTCGTTTCCAAAAGCATCACTTATCGTTAAGGTAATTACATTTGGACCAATATCGGAACAGGTAAAATCGCTTTTTGAAATGCTTAATGAAATAGGTTCGCAAGTAACTGTAGAACCATCATTAATATCTGAAACATCTATACTAACCTCTCCATTAGCATCTAATTGAACAGAAAAGTCTGCCTTACAAACGGCTACAGGAGGAAATGGCACATCAAAGGCCTCGGTACCATCAGTTCTATCATCTGTATCGCCTTGATCCGCGCTAAACCCTAAGCCTCGTCTCGCAAAAGTAGACCAGATTAAACACTCATTGACCCCACCATAAATCGCCGCATCAGCAGCCAATATAGCATCACGACCGTCTACAAACCCGGGACTGCACGGTTGAAGTTTTAAAGCTTCCGTAACAAGGGTTAACGCGATATTATTTCCACCGGTTCCGTTATATAAATCAGAATCAAACCCGTACTGATCTATCAATCCCCAAGTTAGATCCCATAACATGGTCGCCCAAACTTCACCTAATCGATGAGGGCTACTGCCTGTTGCCTTAATTCTATCATAGGTATATTCATTAACAGTCATATCGGTAGTATACATGCGAGTTCGAATTCCACCACCATTTGCACCATAATCAAAAAGATAGTTGGCAATACCTCTTGCAGTGGTTCCGGTATCTGTTGAAGTCATTGTCAACATCAATCCATAAAAATCACTCCAACCTTCACCCATCTGTTCGTCATTGTCCAGGCAGTCGGAATCGCCAGCCCCGCCTGTCAATCTGTTTGAGATTCCATGGCCGTATTCATGAGCAATAACGAGATTATCAAAGTCTCCATCTTTATTTGGTATGGCATTATCACATAAATACATTTCCATTGATCCATTGCCTCCATCCACAGGTGTTCCAAAGAAGGCATTACACAGCACCCCAAAATGGGCTCTCGCTTTAACATAATCAGTTCCTACGCCACCATTGCCATAGTTGTTCTCCTGGAAGTTTCCGGCGGCTTCATTAAAGCCATATTGATACATAATATCATGAATAATATTATTAAAGTAGAACAAATTTGTTATAGACGAATCTAGATTATCTCCAGTTGTAGGATCAAGCGTAAAATCAAGCGCGTAATCGAATATTAGATTGGCACCCGCGTCCGGAGAATAACTA